>CAVFAM010000424.1:0-6131 GCA_963620375.1 Bacteroidaceae bacterium | reverse complement strand
GTCTTTGGATTGTACAAATCAACCGTCTGACTGTTCATAATCACACCTGTTATGCCGGCACCCTCACCAGTCCTTAGCATAGTACCCAGATTCCCCGGATCCTGAATACTCTCTAAAATAAGCAGATGAGTCCTGTCACCATCCAATAAATCGGACAGCTCGTAATGAGGCATCTCTATCACAGCCATGATTCCCTGTGGGGTCTGGGTATCAGAAATCTGCTTAAAGACAGAATCACTCACAATCTCCATTTTATCCATCATGCCGTCCATATATGCATCCATTTCCTGCTTATTCTGACTGTTTTCATAATAAGCCTCTGACACATACACATTCCTGATACGTTCCTTTGGAGCCTCGTAAAACATACGGGGACCCTCCACAACGAAAACTCCCTGATTGCGGCGCTCTCTGGACTTTTTGATTAATGACGACAGATTTTTTATCTGCTTACTGCTTGTACTTGTAATCATGACTTACCTCTATTACGTTAAAAATGCTCCGACATTGAAACAATCCCGGAGCATTAATCTAGTCTTAATAAATTCTAATCACAAAAGATGTGTAAACAACTATACAAGACTCTTAGAAATCTCATACATGTACTCGTCAACACTCTTATGCATTGCAAGTGCCTCATCTATATCAAAATCGACGAAGTCACCATTCTTGTGAGCAACTACCCTGTTTGATTTTCCTTCACAGAGAAGGTCTACAGCCATAGCTCCCATGATTGTAGCATATACACGATCCTTACATGTAGGGCTTCCACCACGCTGCATATGTCCTAAGATTGTAGCACGGGTCTCGATACCTGTTGCTTCCTCAATTCTCTTAGCCATGCTCTGTGAATGGCCAACACCCTCAGCGTTGATGATTATGTAATGCTGCTTGCCCATCTCACGTGCATGTGCAATCTGCTCGATAAGACGCTCCTCATCATAATCATATTTCTCTGGAAGAAGAACCTCCTCAGCTCCGTTTGCAAGACCACACCATAATGCGATATGTCCAGCTCCACGTCCCATAACCTCAATGATTGAGCATCTCTCATGGGATGTTGATGTATCTCTTACCTTGTCAATAGCCTCCATAGCTGTGTTACATGCTGTATCAAATCCGATTGTGTAATCTGTACATGCAATATCAAGGTCGATTGTTCCTGGAAGACCAATTGTGTTGATTCCAAGTGCTGCAAGCTTCTGAGCTCCCTGGAAAGATCCGTCACCACCGATAACTACGATAGCGTCAATTCCGTGCTTCTTACAAATCTCAGCACCCTTCTTCTGTCCCTCTGGTGTGACAAACTCCATACAACGGGCAGTCTGTAAAATTGTACCACCACGGGAAATTGTATCAGATACACTCTTTGCATCCATGTCGATTATCTCTTCGTTAAGAAGTCCTGCGTATCCTCTCTTGATACCTTTGACAGTTTTTCCCTTTGAAAGTGCCTGACGAACAACTGCACGAATAGCAGCATTCATTCCAGGAGCATCTCCACCACTTGTAAGAACAGCAATTGTGTTAATCTCTTTTGCCATTTGTCTTTCCTCCATATATGTGTAATGTTAAAAATTTATCATTTTCTTAGCTCTGTCTTATTGTATATGTTTCAGCGCATTTTTTCAATGGTCTTTTCCCTAACTTTTACATTTTTTTCGCCTAATTTCGACTCAAATTCATGAATTAAGTCATCATTTGCGTCCACAGTCTCATTCCGCCCCAGCTTCTTTACCGCCTTTTCTTCTGCAAGGTAGAGATAAACAGTGTCTTTTCCATCTGACATGCGGATTATATCATGTACCATCTGGGCTTTTGCTTCATAATCTGCCTTGTTTGCAAACTGCAGCCACAGCTCCCTCTCGGTATCATCAAACGACACTATCCTCTCACAGATTATCCTGCCGTTCTGCTCATCCTCCACTGTTGCCCTGCCAACTACAAACACCTTGGCATCATCCTGTATATACCTCTGGTACTTATCATAGTCCCTTGGAAAAACAATCACCTCCACAGTACCAGTCAAATCCTCGATTGTGAAAAATGCCATTGTCTTGTTGTTTTTGGTAAACTTAATGGTTTTTGATGTAATCATTCCACCCACAACCACATAGGCATTATCCTTCACCCTCATGGTACCGGTCTCATCATCCAGCACAAAATCAGATGCTGTAGCTGTGACACTGTTTTTCATCTTATCAATATAGGCTTCAAGAGGATGCCCGCTTAAGTATATTCCAAGGACTTCCTTCTCAAAGGCAAGGGCAACCTCCTTGTCAAATTCTCCCACATCCGGGAATTTTATCTCATAGCTGCTCTTTTCATCCTCTGGCACCAGGTCGAAAAGACTCATCTGCCCAGAAAAGCCTGTTTTTTTCTCCCTGAGTACATTGTCAACAATTGATGTATACACCATGGTCATCTGCTTTCTGGTGCCCTCTAAGCTGTCCAGGGCTCCTGCCTTTATCAGGTTTTCAATGGCACGCTTGTTTACATCACGCTCTGCTGTCCTCTCGATAAAATCAGACAAGGTCTTATATGGTCCGTTTTCCTCACGCTCTGTTATAATCTTGTCAATTACAGGGCGTCCCAGAGCCTTTATGGCATAAAGTCCATAGCGCACACTTCCGTTTTCTGCTGTGAACTCGCCCTGTCCCACATTTACATCTGGTGGCAGAACCTTAATTCCCATCTCCTTGCAGCTGTACAGATACTCTGCCGCCTTGGCTGAGTTATCGATTACGGAAGTCATGAGGGCAGCCATAAACTCAATTGGATAGTAATTCTTTAACCAGGCAGTCTGAACACTTATTACAGCATATGCAGCTGCATGGGATTTATTAAAGGCATATTTGGCAAAATCAACCATGGAATCGTAGATACTGTTTGCCGCAGTCTCTGAGATGCCATTTGCCACACAGCCCTTTATGCCACGCTCCGCATCACCATACACAAAGCTCTTCCGCTCCGCATCAATGACATACTGCTTTTTCTTGCTCATGGCACGTCTGATGTTATCCGCCTGTCCCATGGTGTAGCCTGCAAGCTTCTGCACAATCTGCATAACCTGCTCCTGGTATACGATACAGCCATAGGTAGGCTCTAAGATGCTTTCAAGCTCTGGTGTCATATAGCTTATGGCTTCCCTGTTATTTTTACCCTTTATATAATCAGGGATAAAATCCATTGGTCCCGGTCTGTAAAGGGAAATACCGGCCACGATGTCCTCAAAGCTCTGAGGCTTAAGCTCCTTCATGAAGTTCTGCATACCTGCCGACTCCAGCTGAAATACCCCTGCGGTCTTTCCTGTTCCAATAAAATCAAGGGTTCCCTTGTCGTTAAAATCTATATGGTCTATATCAACATCTATATCCTTTGAAGCCTTGATATTTTTTACCGCATCCTTTAACACAGTCAGTGTCCTGAGTCCAAGGAAGTCCATCTTTAAAAGTCCAAGCTCCTCAAGCTGAACCATGTTGTACTCGGCTGTAGGGCTGCCGTCATTTGCCCTTCCAAGCGGCACATAATCACTTGCCACGCCCGGATATATAACCACACCGGCAGCATGCACAGATGTATGGTTTGGCAGACCCTCAAGCTTTTTTGCCATGTCAATCATCGCCCTGACATTAGGGTCTGACTCATAGACAGCCTTGAACTCACGATTGGTCTCAAGTGCCTTATCAATAGTTATGTTAAGCTCCATAGGCACCATTTTTGCCAGACGATCCGTCTCAGCGTATGGAAAATCCAGTGCTTTTCCAACAGCCTTTATTACTCCTCTGGCTGCCATGGTTCCAAAGGTTACAATTTGTGTGACAGAATCCGCACCATATTTTCTCTGTACATATTCTATAGCACGATACCTCTCGGCGTACTCGAAATCCACGTCGATATCAGGCATGGATACTCGCTCCGGATTCAAGAATCGCTCAAAGAGAAGGTTGTACTTGACAGGGTCGATATTGGTGATTCCTGTGCAGTAGCAGACACGGCTTCCTGCCGCTGAGCCTCGTCCTGGTCCTACCCAGCAGTCATGGGTTCTGCACCAGTTGATATAATCCCAGACAATTAAGATATACTCCACAAAGCCCATCCTCTGTATTATGCCAAGCTCATACTGCATAGCCTCATATATCTCATCAAGCTTTTCCTTCCGCTTTGAAAACTCCTCATCAGACAGGGGATGCCCTGCAACTGCAGGGTCAGTTGAGTACTCTGGCACATTTCTGTATTTTTTATCAAAGCCCTTCTCACAAAGGTCATTTAAAAAATCCCATGCACTGTCAAAGCCCTCCGGCACCTCATATTTAGGAATCTTATAATTGCCAAACTCAAGTGTTACCTGACATCTGTCGGCTATCTTCTGGGTGTTCTCCACCGCCTGAATGGCATATGGGAAAAGTGTACGCATCTCTTCCTCGCTCTTTACATAGAACTGTCCGCCCTCATAGCGCATCCTGTCCTCATCAGCCACCTTCTTGCCGGTCTGGATACAGAGGAGCACATCATGTGCCTCCGCATCAGTGTCGTAGGTATAGTGGACGTCGTTGGTACACACGAGAGGAATTTTCAGCTCATCACTCATTCTGAGAAGCTGCTGGTTTACAAGCTTCTGGTCAGAAATGCCGTGGTCTTGTAATTCCAGGAAAAAGTTATCCTTTCCAAAGCAGTCCTGATACTTCTTTGCGATGCCCTTGGCTTCCTCATAAAAGCCTCTGACTATATATCTTGGAATTTCTCCCGCCAGACAGGCAGACAGACAGATAAGACCCTCGTGGTATTTTTCCAATGTTTCAAAATCCACACGGGGTCTGTAATAATATCCCTCTGTAAAGCCTATTGACACAATCTTCATCAGATTTGCATAGCCTGTATTATTTTCTGCCAGAAGAATAAGGTGATAATACCTGTCGTCTCCATGGCTTAGCTCTCTGTCAAATCTGGAATTTGGTGCCACATAGACCTCACAGCCTATGATTGGGTTTATATTGTTTGCCTTTGCCTCCTTGTAGAACTCTACTACACCATACATGTTTCCATGGTCTGTGATTGCTGCGCTGTTCATGCCAAGCTCTTTGACTCGGGCAACGTAATTCTTTATTTTGTTGGAACCGTCCAGCAGACTGTATTCGGTGTGGGTGTGCAGGTGGCAGAATGACATTTGGGGTCTCCTTTTTGCTTATTAGTTTAAAATTTTATGCAGTGATAGCAAAAGGTGATGTTGGGGGGGTTGAAAGGGATGTTGCGATAATATATTAAACACGCAGTGACGAGTTCCGAACATAAGATTTTCTAAATGTCCTGATAATAGTATTAAAATTTTGACGCAACCGCTCGACATTCGCCATCCATGGCTCAAGTCTCGCTCTCGGCAACGTCCTGTTGCCGAGTTGCTAGGTTTGTACAGGACATTAAGAAAATCTAATGTCCTACACAAGTCACTGCGTGTTTAATATATCATCTCAACATCCCCAATTTAAACTGTTTAACGCCTTTTGCATTCCAGCTGTTACAATATTTACACATAAGTTAGTTCAATCTAACATTGTACAAAAATTATTTTAGATACACAAATAATTAATATTTATTCTAGCATAAAATACAAGGATTCACAAATCCTGTATGCGGAAATAATTTCGTTGATTAGCAACGTGCGCAGCAAGGCTCACTAATCGCCCCTGTCACTGGCAGCTTCTCTGGATGGCATATCAATGCAAAAAGGACAGCACACTTCAGATGCACTATCCTTATTAATCATTTTCTTTATAAAATTCTAACATTGTACGTCTAGGCAGCAAAAATTAAAATCTCAAAAAAAACTGTCGGGTTTCTGCGCATCCCCTGTATAGTATTTTTCTGCTGCCGCTTTAAATTTACAAAACGCATCATAGTAATCACCAATAATCTGGTTAAAGGATGCTTCTGCCAGACTTCCATCATAATCATGCGCAAGCTGATTTCTTGTTTTTAGCATTTGAAGCCAGATATCATCATTTATCAATCCATTAGCAAATGCGGCTTGCAAATTTTCTCTCGGTGACCCAAGAGCAAAATCCAATACCCCTAATTGCTTCACCAAAATATCTTTCATAACCTTCCACGACAAATCAAAAGTAAGATTATAA
>CAVFAM010000423.1:0-3984 GCA_963620375.1 Bacteroidaceae bacterium | reverse complement strand
GATTATATATACACCTTATATTTATAAAATGCAAGAGAAAATTGTAGCAGGGTGCCTTTTTCATGCGCCCTGCTAACGTCATATTATTGTTCCTTATATTTTTTCCAAGAGCATATACTGCAAAAATCACACCTGTACCAGCCACCGCTATATACTTAAATAGCATAGTATCGTCTCCTGTTTGTGGAGCTGTCACTGCGCTTGTCTGCACTGCCGCATTGACAGCTGCTGTTGCTGTATTCGCATCAGCTGTGCCAGTGTCTGCTGCATTTGTACTTGTTGTATCACTGCTTGTTGTGCCATCTGGTTTTGAGTCTTCTGGCTTTGAATCCTCTGACTTTGTGTCATCTGACTTTGTGTCATCCGATTTATTTTCACCAACTGTCACTGTAGTCTCAGCAAATTTTCCACCCTCATAGTCCGCTGCCTTAACAAGATATTTTCCGTCACCCAGACTAAAGTCCTCAGAGAATTTCTGCTCTGAATCCACAGCCACGGACTTCATCTGAAGCATATTATCTCCTGCTTCGTCATACACAAAGATTGCAACTGACAGTACTCCGCTGTCTGCTGTACCGCTTACAGTGACTGTGCCATCCTTTACGTTTGTATCAATCGATGCGATTGTGCCTGCCATAGTTTTGCTTCCCGGCATGATGAGAATAAAAGCCAAGGCGAATACTGGTAATATATTTCTTATTATTTTTCTCATGACTTTCCTCCTCTAATATACAACCTTACGGGCTGCTATGTCATAGTAAATACCAGAGCCTGAACCTATATAGCTTCCGCCATAGCTGTCCCCTGTCAGAGCCTGGGCTCCTACTACATTAAATGCCACTCCTACCGCATCCTTTGGCACCTCAACTGAGTAGTCTGAATACTTAAGTCCTTTTCCACCAGAGTATGAGTAGGTGCCCTCCGGCAGTGCATTTCCAAAGCTGTCTGTTTTAATTGCAGTAAGCTCTGCCTTTTTAAGGCTTGTTGTACCATCACTCTTATAGATTGTTGCATAAACCTCATAATTTTCGTAGTCGGTTGTCTCATCATAATACAGCTTTGCTGTGACCTTTGGTGTCTCAGTCATGTCTGGTCCGAAATTATCACTGGCTTTTAAGGCAATTCTCTCAATCCTTATATAATAGCTGCCACCTGCCGTTGTTATCTCAAAGACTACATTGTCAAAGAAATTAGACTTAAATTCTATGTCATATCCCCCATCTGCTGCCACTTTTCTAATCTCCACAGCTCCACCTGGAACTCCCAGCGCCTTAACCCCTGTTATCTCATTCACAGATGCGTATGTTGCTGCAAAATGCACTGTGGACTCAAGCATAAAGGCTTCATATACTGCTGGTGCTTCCTGTGTAGTTCCTGATATATCAAGGTAATTTGAGGTCAGCATACTGTCCCAAAAATCAGGGAAATATGTGTAATCAGCCTCATCCGCATTAAAATCCAAGCCTTCAAAGCTGCCATTATCAAAGATTACAGCTCTAAAAACCCTGTCTCCATTAGTACAGATAGTGCTTGCTCCACTCACTGCCCCTGCCGGGTCTATAGCATAGGTTCTCTTTGTAGTCTCATCTGCCTCCAAATCTGCTGCCAGCTGGCTGTATGATGCACTGCTTTCCCTATAAGAATTAACAAAATCTGCTGCCGAATCCCACATCCAGTAATAATTTTTATTAGAGACACTGTACTGCTCATTTGTGTCATCATCTATTATGTCTGTGACTGGAATGTATGCAATCTCAGGGTATGTGAAATTGTTCAGGTCTGGTATCTGGTGCAGGCATATAGTGTCTCCTGCCCCCTGCCATACAAAGTATACTGTTCCGCTGAAGCCTGACTCACCACCTGGATTATTATCTGGTTTTTCTCCCGGATTAGGATTTTCCCCCGGCTCCTGTCCTCCGGTCTGCCTTGCCCGTATGACAAGCTTTAAGTCTCCATCAGGATAGCCACCCTCGGTCTCTCTGTTTGCAAGCGATGTCCTTCCATCTGTCACAACCAGTCTCACATTAAATCCATCATCTGCATAGACCACAAGCTCCATTGTCTCAGAGTCAAAGTTGTCGCTCAATGTTAAATCATCATTTAATTTAAGACTTACCTTACCATCTGAAATAGTAACACTGCTAGTCACAGTCACAGTTGACTCATTCACCGTATAGGAAACTGTGTCTCCCGAAATCTGTCCATCCGAAAAATCAATAACATGTATGTCCTGATTATCTTCAGATGCTTCATCTGCTCTTGCCGGCTGTGAGTTTGCAAAGACAGCAATAACTATCAGTGCAAGACTAAGCAGCCACGCAATATGTTTTTTACATTTCATAAAATTACCTCCCATGTAAATAGTAAGAAAATTCTAGCACTTTTCTACTATCTACAGGGAGGTGACAAGTGTCTCAATCTTAATTTTTTCTCATTTTTTCGGCTTATTCCTGAGTTACTTAGTCCAGTTGTGATAATAATGGATAAGTTCTGTTCTTGATGATGTATCAGTTTTCTCATTCATCCTGTCAATATGTCTGTAGAGGCTGGCTCTGGATAGGGCAAGCTTTTTTGAAATACTGCTCACGCTGTCATTATTAGTCAAAAGCTCATTCATTATCTCTGCCTCACGCTCTGTAAATGAGTGCTCCTCCACAAAGAGCTCAAAGCTATTGCTTCTTGCCTTTGTCTCGTATTCCCTAAAGGCTTCCTCCTTGACCGACTCTTTTTCGCTGTCCCTTACAGCTGTGACAAAAGGTACATAGTAGACTATAATTGCACCAGTTATACACGCCAAAAGCACAAGGGCAGCTATCAATATCGCCATAATGCTTCCACTATTTAAGAGATATACAGTAAAAGCAGTTGACACGATGGCGCACAGGTTATTAACCGCCCGTCCCATCCCTGCCCACAGTCTTGGCATTTGGGTATAGCATGATATATCCATAAAGGAAACCATGAAAAATACCACGAAAAATCCTGCTGAAATATAAAATACCATAAGCCCGAATACAAAGCTGCCTCCAAGCTTGATAACCACGATGGAAATGACAGACAGCATGGTAATCACATACATGATTAGGGGCATATACCTCCTGTTTTTCAAGTCATAGACACAGCCTGCCACAATACCGCTCACAGCCAGAAGCAGCCTCGGCCATTGTCCGATATTAAACTCACCTGCTGAGTGTACCAGGGTAACTGCATTGTCCAATGTGGAGAAAATCAATGTCATCAAAAATACACATATGCCCAGGGCAATTACAGGGATTGCAGGATTCTTTATTCTTATTGTTATATTCTGATTTAATTTTTCTTCTATCTCATCACAACAATCTGACAGCTTAAATATACAGCCAACAAATACCAGCATAAAGACCGAAATCACAGCTGCTTCCAGAGCCTGGCTCTTTACGAGATTATTATTGCAGTACTGAATAAAAATCCCCAGAGCATAGGACAGCCCAACCATTTTAGCCAGATTGGCATAATTTTCTATAGCCCTTGACGCCATATAGCAGACAGCGCTGCCTGCCACTCCCATAATTACAAAGCAGACGATTCCGCCGGCATAGATTGCCTGTCTGCTGTCATGTTCCATAATGACAAAAACACAGCCTATGCTTACAAGCATTGCGGCACAGGTCAGTATTCTCTCTGCCTTTTTGCTAAGATATTTATGTAAGAATGCGTATAGCACAAAGCCTGCTACGCTTGCCCCCAGCACCAGATTCTGTGCGTTGACCACCTCTGTGCTGTCTGCCATCAGTGCCATCATGTCATCAAACATATACTCTGTACACAGGAAACAGAAGTTAAAGATTGCAAGTGTTATGATGGGCAGGATTGATTTCTTTTGCTGCATTGTATAGGTAAACCTCCGTGAGTAATTTTGCTGCGCTTTTATGTGCTCATTGTCTACGCTCATTATATCATGAACAAAATCAGTTCATGATCAACATTCGTCGTTCGTCAATCATG
>CAVFAM010000422.1:0-2768 GCA_963620375.1 Bacteroidaceae bacterium | reverse complement strand
GTCTGTCTGTCTGTCTGTCTGTCTGTCTGTCTGTCTGTCTGTCTGTCTGTCTGTCAGAGATTGTTCTGCCCGTTGCTACGTATGTCAAGAGTTCATCACGATAAAATTCATATTGTTTTTTTCGTGCTTCAATCTCTGCCGGCAGACCAATTTTGAGATCAGTGCAGATAGCATCGAAATTATCGAGGACGTTGACAAGACGCCTCTGAACAACGAGAGAAGGCAAGGGAATTTCAAGCGACAAAACGAGCGAAGAATTTAGATCACCTCTAGCCCCTTGTTTCCTGCTTATGAGCTCATCATATTTGCTGTATACACAATAGTAAATATACCTATATAGTGCTTTTTCCTCATCAATTTCAAGATTTAGACAATGCTGGTTGGTTGTAGCTCTGATTTTATTGATTGCACATCTGCCGGCGGTTGCGCCAGAGATAGCAACAATAACGCAGTTTTCAGGTATCCATTTTACCGCTGTCTCTGATACTGCTTTCTCCGTAATATAGCTATCAACTTCAGTAATTTCATTAAATCGAACATCCTGAGTCCTAATCCAAGGTATAGTACCGTTATCATAGTATTCAGAAATACCTTTGGTTGGCGTAGAGCCAGAACAACTTCTTTTCACAACTGTCCGCAACTCTACAATAGGTGTGCTTGCTTTCCTAGAAGACAGCAACTTATCCCGATAATACTCATACTGCTTCTTTCTTGCTGTAAGCTCTGTTGTAAGTTCTGCTGTAAGTTCTGTGAAATTGTCAAGTATCTTTACAATTTCACATTGTACCTCAAGAGGTGGAACAGGAATTTTAATTGCTTTTATCGCTGGAACGCTTGAATGCACAACCTTACTTTTAACCTTTCCGGCACTTTTTTGATGTCTAGCATCACTGGTGGCAAGAGCATAACTCAGATATTTTGGATTTTCATTATGCTTCAAGACAACAATATCTCCACCTGCTAAGCAGTTTTCATTACCAACAAAAGCACAAGATTTTCCAATATCTTCAACACTTTCGCCTGTAATTGCAAAGAGAATATCTCCATGACTGAAGTATTTGGGCGACTGCACATATTCAAGATGGGTATGTGATACACAATAATCAAACCAAATCCCATATGTCGTATAAATTTCACCATAGCGAACACATGGTATACCGTCTTCGGTTATCTGGTCTCGTTTTATCCCTGAACCACGAAAAACATCTGTGGCTATTTCTCCGAGTGTCTTATACTCCACCCCATTAGGACAGAACTCCCGAATCAGATCTTCTAACCTGCTCATTCTACCTCTCCCCGCCTTTCTCATATTCTGCATTCCCCAGCATCCGTGGCACTTCCACAAGAATGGGGGCCAGCACCTTGTATTTTTCGGGCAAGTCTTCCGCCATGCTGTACGTTGCTACGCCCATCGGCCTGGAATAGTCACGGATAGCCAGTTCCACGACGTTCCTGTTTGCTTCCCGGCAAAGTAGTAGCCCTATTGACGGATTCTCCCCGTTTTTGCGTTCCATATTGTCCAGTGCAGCCAGATAAAAATTGAGATAGCCCAGATAGCCTGGCTTAAACTCTCCCTTTTTCAGTTCAATCACCACCAAAGCCTTCAGGTCACGCTGGTAGAACAGCAGGTCTGCGTAGAATTCCTGTTGACCTACTTTTAAGCAGTGCTGATTGCCCACAAAGCAGAATCCCGATCCGAGACTTTGAACAAAGTTACGGATATGGTCGATGGTTTCCTTTTCAAGAACCCGCTCGTTCACATCCTGAGGATCGGACAAGTCAAGTTCTTCTGTATTGATGAAGTCCAGAAAATGTTCGTCCTTGAACATACTGATTGCGTTTCTGTACTGATTCTCATCGAACTGGGGCCTGTCATAATCGTCGGAATTTGCGCACTGATGCCTGTACAGATCTTTTCCCAACCCGTCTTTCAGAACAGACAGGCTCCAATGTCCGGAGGCACATGCCCTGATATAAAAAAGACGTTCATACAATTCCTCTGTCCTGCGAAGAATTTCTATATGATGTGAGAAGCTAATTGCAGAGAAAGCCTCTATTGGAAATCTTACAGGCGAATACCTCTGCTGTCCCAAGCCAGATTCACAGACTGGCCATGGTTTACCACTATTTGGATAAATATCTGCTAAGGGCTGCAAATACAGCTGCCACTCCTCGTAGAATAACCGCATGAGTTTGATATTCTCAGCAGAAAATCCACGCAGGCCAGGCATTTCCTCTCTCAGGCGGGCACAGATCTCCTCTATTGCACATGTTTTCCTTCTTTCCCCTTTATCTTTGGCTGAGATATAGCCGCCAATACTGTAATACAAGGAAAGCATCCAGGCATTGGTGTGCAGAGCTACGCTGTACTGGCTTTTTAAAATCGCACTTTTCAAATCTTTGACGGCTTCTGCATCCTTCTCATTCATCTGACACCTCGTTTCCAGCGCTAATTCTGTTCACGGACGCATGTTCTTTTTGTTGCTTCTTGACTGTCCTCACGGCGTCTGATGGTCTCTGCCTCCTTTTCGCCGTGAGTGGGCCGGTGGAACTGGGGTGTACCTACCGTACTCAGGTTATAGTGGCTGGTATCGCAGCTTTTGCCGTCTGCGGCAGTTATTCGAAATTTTCGAATAACTGAATTTTCATCGAGTTCCTCATCGTCAAAGACCTTTTTCAGATGGCAACCGATGATTTCCGGCTCTGCATCAAGCAGAAGCCCCATCATCTTCTGAGTCAGCCACACATTCTCCTCAAAATACACGGCA
>CAVFAM010000421.1:12318-15200 GCA_963620375.1 Bacteroidaceae bacterium | reverse complement strand
ACCAAACGGCATACAGTCCTCAATGTACTGCATTTCAAATATGATTGTGCAGTCGGCATTAAACCTATTTGGCGTGGATACCATGGCGGCATGGACTGCATATGGAAAAGTGGATGTGCTCTTTTGGATGATAAATGCTTCCTTTGGCATCGCTGCATCTACCTTTGTGGGTCAGAATTTCGGCGCAGGGCTTTACCACCGCATGAGAAGAGGAGCGAGAGTCTGTCTCTTGATGGCACTTGGCTGTGCTGTCATGTTCAGCCTGCTTTTTGTCTCCGCAGGACCACTTCTTCTTAGTATTTTTACAGAGGATGCAAATGTAATAGAGATAGGCATGGTTATGGTTACGACAATAGCACCGACTTATTTCCTCTTTGTGTTTATTGAGATATTATCAGGGGTGCTCCGTGCCCAGGGCAAGACTCTTGTATGTACTACAATTTCCATATTGGGAATATGCGTATATCGTATTGCCTGGGTCAGGGTACTTGGTACAGATGTGGGACTGAGGGAGTTAGTATTATGCTACCCAATCAGCTGGCTGATTTGTGCTGCCGCTATCATTGCTTATTACCTATATCAGCAGAAGCGGCTGGAGGTTAAGCATATACAGAATGTACATGCCAACCGAATGTTGTAAAATATATTCAACTGAATATCTGCATAGCGCCATAAGTGTGTGGCAGTGGTGCAGCCTGCTTTTTCCTGGATGGACAGGAGAGATTCTTGCAGGCGGCGCAGCTGTTGCACATTTTTTTTATATCAGAGTGAGCCTTTGCATCTAAGGCAAGTATAAGGGAGGCTGTCTTAAGCGGCATAAGCATCTGCCCGTCTGTAAGCTTTATTTTATCAGGGGCAAGGCGCTCATAAATCTGTGGAAGCAAATCAAGAGAATACTTATCACCAAGAAAAGACAGCCCGGCAAGATACAGTTTAGTCTCTTTTTCTACAAGCTGTGCAAATTCCTCGTAGGCCTTTGACAAGAGCACAAGACTCAGGCAGTCAATGATATAAGCCTCCTCAATCTGCTCATGCTTCAGATACAGGTCTGACAGCTCATCAATGCCGTTTCCAAGAGTCACAAAGCCATAGGCATAATTGGAGAGTGAGACCTCACTCAAATCCTGGTCAAGCGAATAGTAGGCGTAGGCTTCTGTCAGTGGAAGCAGTGCCGTATAGATTGATTTAATACGGGGCAAATCAGCAGAGGCAAAATGAAAGCGGCTGCAGAAGTCCTTCCAGTCGGAAGCTGATAGTCTGGGAATAAGCTTAGTTTTCATCAGTCTTATCCTCCTTATCCATGGCTGCCATAGCTGCTACGATATCCTTAAAACGGCTGTTGATTTTATCATAATTATTGCGCTGATGAGGAAAACCACAGTTCATGCAGGATTTAACCCCATTCTCCAGAAATTCACAGTTGCCGCCACAGCTTTTACCCAGCGTATAGAGAGGACAGTAGCAGAAGAGGCAGTTGAAGTCCTCCTCTTTAATTCCCTTATGGCAGGGAAAATATTCACATTTTTTATTTTGAAAAAATTTATAATATTCACTCATAATGCTATTATAATCTCACTTTTGTGCGATTAAATCAACGAATAATTTATAACAAAATTGAACATGAGAGATTGAGAAATATGTAGATATGAAATATAATAATATGGAGAGCAAAAACACAAAGGAGAGGATAAAATGAAGTATAAGAAATTTAAAGACATAGAACTATCAAGACTTGGCATGGGCAACATGAGACTGCCATCTGTGGATCCAAAGAATCCAAATGCACCGATTGACCATCCCGAGGCAATCAGGCTTATCCGCCGTGCTTATGAGGAGGGCATCAATTATTTTGATACAGCATATGTATACAATGATGGAGACTCAGAGAAGTGTGTAGGCGAGGCAATGAGTGTCTTACCTCGTGACAGCTATTATCTTGCAACCAAGTTTTATATTGATGCAACTGAGGACTATGAGGCTGTATTTGAGGAGCAGCTTAAGAGACTTCAGACAGATAGGATTGATTTTTACCTGATACACTGCGTGGTTGATGGTAATGCTGACAGATACATAAAGAGCGGTGCAATAGAGTATTTCCTTGAGCAGAAAAAGAAAGGCCGTATCACATACCTTGGATTTTCAAGCCATGCTGGTGTAGACACCTTGAGACGCTTTGCAGACCATCACGACTGGGATTTTGCCCAGATACAGCTCAATTATTATGACTGGAATTATTCTACGACAAAGGAAGAGTATAAGATTCTTGAGGAGAGAAATATTCCAATCATGGTTATGGAGCCAGTCAGAGGTGGAAGACTTGCTGATCTGACACCAGAGGCAGACGAGGTGCTTAAAAAGGCACATCCGGACTGGAGCATAGCAGCCTGGGCACTCAAATTTGTAAAGAGCCTGCCACAGGTACAGGTTATCCTGTCAGGTATGAGCACTATGGGACAGCTTGAGGACAATCTGGCTACATTTTCTGAGGATGAGCCACTCAGTGATGAGGATATGGCTGTACTTATGAAGGCATGTGATATGTTCAAAAATCAGGTACAGGTGCCATGTACAGAGTGTCGTTACTGTTGCAGCGGATGTCCAAAGGAGATTAATATACCTGGCTATCTCAAGCTCTATAACAGTTACAAGGTGGATGGTGTATGGGCATTGTCAGGAGCTTCTGAGATTGAGTCTAAGGGTAAGCCGGCAGACTGTATAGGCTGTGGAGCATGTACAAAGCACTGCCCACAGAGCATTGACACTCCTGCCATTATGGTAAAACTGGCAGAGGTTTTGAAGGAGCAGAAATAATATAGTGGCATTTATAATTTAGTAAAACAGGGAGAAACGGTATGGTTCCTCCCTGTTTTCTGTATCATGTA
>CAVFAM010000421.1:10396-12308 GCA_963620375.1 Bacteroidaceae bacterium | reverse complement strand
TGTTTTTATGCCAAAGTATGCGGGAGAAGCTGCCAGTGGCAGGTTTTATGTATCATGTATCTGAAATGCTGGCAAGCAGATAAATAAGGCTTTAAGTATATTAAGCCATAAAATTTATCAAATGAACTTAATTATTTATTTGAATTAAGAAAATATAATAGTAAAATTAAGTATATAGTTAAATTGAAATATTGGTAACGGATAACAAATAATTAATAGAAGAAAGGTGTGGGGATATATGCTGTATATAGGTGTAGATTTGGGAACATCAGCGGTTAAGCTGCTTCTGATGGACGAGACAGGAAAGGTATTAAAAATAGTTTCAAGAGAATATCCGATTGGTTTTCCTAAGCCGGGCTGGTCTGAGCAGAACCCGTCAGATTGGTGGGAGCAGAGCATGCTTGGGCTTAAGGAGCTGACAGCTGATTGTGATAAGAGCCAGGTTGCAGGCATAAGCTTTGGGGGACAGATGCACGGACTCGTCATTCTGGATGAAGACGATAATGTAATACGTCCGGCAATCCTGTGGAATGATGGACGTACCACAAAGGAGACCGATTACCTGAATCAGGAGATAGGAAAAGAACGCCTGTCTGAATACACAGGAAACATAGCGTTTGCAGGCTTTACAGCGCCAAAGCTTCTATGGGTCAGGGCAAACGAGCCGGAGAACTTTGCAAGGATACATAAGATTATGCTGCCTAAGGACTATCTGGCATATCGCCTGACTGGTGTACACAGCACAGACTATTCAGACGCATCCGGCATGCTGCTCCTTGATGTGAAAAACAAGCGCTGGTCAGACCAGATGCTTGAAATCTGCCATGTGAAAAAGGAATGGATGCCGAAGCTTTTTGAGAGCTATGATAAGACTGGCACCCTGCTTCCAGAGGTGGCAGAGGAGCTTGGCTTTAGCAGGGACTGCATAGTTGCCGCAGGAGCAGGGGACAACGCAGCGGCTGCTGTGGGAACAGGTACAGTCGGTGCAGGTAAATGCAATCTGTCCCTTGGCACAAGTGGAACAATATTTATTACAAATGACGCCTATAAGGTTGACTCATTTAATGCACTTCATTCCTTTGCACATGCAGATGGCAGATATCACCTGATGGGCTGTATGCTTTCTGCCGCAAGCTGTAATAACTGGTGGATGAAGGATATTTTAAAAACAGATAATTTTGCAGAGGAGCAGAAGCCTCTTGACCTGAGGGAGCAGAAGGGTGAGCTTGGGGAAAACCATGTGTTTTTCATGCCTTATCTGATGGGAGAGCGGTCTCCACATAACAATCCAGCCGCCCGTGCTGCATTTATCGGCATGAGCATGGATACAAAGCGTGAGGACATGTTGCAGGCTGTATTTGAGGGCGTGGCATATGGACTCAGGGATTCACTTGAGGTGGCGAGAAAGCTTGGTATAAATATTGAGCGCACCACAATCTGTGGGGGCGGTGCAAAGAGCCCATTGTGGAGAAAAATCGTTGCAAACATTATGAATATCAGGGTTGATACAGTAGAGGTGGAGGAAGGTCCAGCCTATGGTGGTGCCATTCTTGCTGCTGTGGCAGATGGTGTCTTTAGAAATGTGGAGGAGGCCACAGCTAAAATCGTAAGGGTTAAAGCCACAATCGAGCCAGAGGCAGAGCTGGTTGCCAGATACCAGAGGGGATATGACAAGTTCAGAAAGCTCTACCCTGCATTAAAGGATTTTTATAGTATTTAATGGTATAATATATAGCATTACCAATGAAGGGAGCCGGACAATGAGCAGAGACAGACAAGAGATAGACAGGGTGAGGTCGGGCATAGCAGGCGTAATCTTTAACGATGGACTGCCGACTGGTTTGACCACAAATTCATTAAAGGATATCTGTTTCAACTATGAGAATTATCTCGAAGCTGAAAAGCGGTATGT
>CAVFAM010000421.1:8641-10386 GCA_963620375.1 Bacteroidaceae bacterium | reverse complement strand
ATCATGAAAAAAATGGCTAACTGTGCTGGAACTGTGGATTATTTAAAAGGTATAGAAAATGGAACGATTTATGACCTCCCTCAACCTGCGAAAAACCTTATACAGAGCAGATTTAACTCAATCGCTAAAGAAGCGTCAAAACTAACAGAAATTGATATAAAAACAAAATATCACATGGTAGAATCGCTATACAATGCCTCATGTGTGAATGCATGCCTCACATTCTGTAATAGGCATAATATCGAAGAATATAGAGCAGACGGTATATTCAAGGATAATAGGGCCGCAGACATGGTCTTTGTATCATGCGAGATATAAAAGAATAGTTATGGTAATGAAATTATGAAGTACTCAAACATTACAGAAGCAAAATTTATAGACAGACCCAACAGATTTATAGCCCATGTGGAGCTTGATGGTAAAACAGAGACAGTGCATGTGAAAAACACTGGTCGGTGCAGAGAGCTGTTGCTGCCAAATGCAGCAGTTGGACTGGTCAAGTCTGACAATCCAGACCGCAAGACAAGGTATGATTTGGTGTCAGTATACAAGAAGGGCATAGGCTGGATAAATATAGACAGCCAGGCTCCAAACCAGGTTGTCCTGGAGTGGCTTAGTACACAGTCCTTTGATTATATAAAGCCTGAGTATGTCTATGGTGATTCCAGAATTGATTTCTATATGGAAAAAGACCAGACCAAATATCTTATGGAGGTCAAGGGCTGCACACTTGAGATAGATGGAGTGGGTTATTTCCCAGATGCGCCTACAGAGAGGGGCGTGAAGCATCTTCGTGAGCTGACAAAGGCTGCAGCACATGGATATAAGTGCTATATTGCTTTTGTAATCCAGATGGAGGGCATAGATGAAGTCAGACCAAACGAGCAGACTCATAAGGAGTTTGCTGAGACTTTGCGTGAGGCAGAGGCTGCGGGTGTGGAGGTCTTATATCTCACCTGTGGTGTTGGGATAGATGAGCTGTATATTTTGGAGAATAATGCTTTGTAAAATAAAGCTTGTATTTAGCCACAAAAGTATGTATATTCGTCTATGGAAAATAATCGGAGGATATACAGATGAAGGATCTTACAAAGGGAAAACCATCCATACTCATACTTAGCTTTGCCCTGCCTATTTTTCTGGCAAATCTCTTACAGCTTACATACAGCATAGTTGATACCAGAATAGTAGGCTCATATTTGGGAGAGAGCACACTGGCAGCAGTAGGAGCAACAACCACACTCAGCAATCTGATGATTCAGTTTCTGATGGGTGTGTCAAATGGTTTTGCCATAATCACAGCCCAGAAATTTGGAGCAAAGGACTATGACGGAATGAGAAAATCCTTTGCCATGTCACTTAAGCTGGGATGTACTATTGCGCTTGCAATAAGTATAGTCTGCATGGTGTTTTTAAGGCAGATACTGGTATTTTTAAATGTATCAGATACACTTATGGAAACTGCCATGTCATATATTTTTGTTATAATAGCAGGACTGCTTGCCACATTTTTGTATGACGCTTGTGCTGCGGCACTGAGGGCACTTGGAGATACGCTTACACCCCTTATAATATTGCTGGTGTCAGTCTGCTTAAATATAGTTGGAGATATATTTTTAGTGGTGGTGGTCAGGATGGGAGTCCGTGGAGCTGCACTTGCAACAGTGCTTGCGCAGACGATAGCCTTTATCATATGCTGGATATACATGGTGCGAAAATACGAACTGCTCAGGATAAAATTCAGT
>CAVFAM010000421.1:0-8613 GCA_963620375.1 Bacteroidaceae bacterium | reverse complement strand
TGCACAGACTATAGCCTTTATCATATGCTGGGTATACATGGTGAAAAAATATGAGGTACTCAGGGTAAAGGGAGCGGACTTCATAGGTGATAAATCTGACGCAGACAGGCAGATGCTTAAGAATATGCTTAGTGCAGGCATGTCTATGGGCTTTATGAGCTCACTTATAAATATAGGCTCGCTGACCTTGCAGACAGCGATAAACAAGCTGGGACAGGATATCATTGTGGCACATACAGCAGCCAGAAAAATATCAGAGATATTCATGATTATGTTTACTGTATTTGGTCAGACCATGGCTACCTACTGCGGACAGAATATCGGAGCAGGCGAGGTGAAAAGGGTAAAGCAGGGCATAAGGCTTGCAATTTTATATACCTGCATATGGTGTACTATGGTGCTTATAGCCAGCTATACAATCGGACCATGGCTGGTTTATCTGGTAACAGGAACCCATAACGAGGTTGTTATAACCAATGCGACCAACTATCTCAAGTTTGATACCATATTTTATTTTGTGACAGCTGTGATATGTATAGTCAGAAATGCCATGCAGGGGCTGGGAGAGCAGATTACACCTCTTGTATCAAGCTCACTTGAGATGATAGGAAAGATTGTCATAGCTTTTACGCTGGTGCCTATGCTGGGCTATACTGGGGTTATTGTTGCAGAGCCTATCGTGTGGTTTATAATGGTTATACCGTTGCTAGTGAAAATATTCAGGATGCCGGTTTTGAAGGAAAAAGTCTAGAGTGCCAGCTCTAGCTTTTTTTCTTGATAAAATAGCATTTTACGGATAAACTAGAGCTATAGAGATGGGAGGAGGTACTTATATGTTAGAAAACTGGAACAAACCACAACGACCGGAGGATGCAGAGCTTGAGGAGCGTCTTGATAAGGCAAGGCTCAAACTATCTGCCCTGCAGATGCAGATTAAAGAGCACAAATTACCAGTGCTTGTCCTTTTTGAAGGCTGGGGAACCGCAGGAAAGGGCAGTGTGCTGGGCAAGGTGATTAAAAACATTGACCCACGATTTTTCAAGGTAGAGACAATGGATGTGCCCACAGAGGATGAAAAGCGTAAGCCTTTTTTGTACCGCTATTTTGTCAAAATTCCAGAGCAGGGCAAATTCGTATTTTTAGACTCGGGCTGGATGGATGAAATCGTAAAAGACTGTCTGCATGAGAAAATGGGGGAGAAGGAATACAAGAGAAAGATTGATAGTGTAAAGCGTTTTGAGCGCCAGCTCACAGACAATGGTTATCTTGTGATGAAATTCTTTTTCCAGATAAGCCAGAAGGAGCAGAAGAAGAGGATTGATATATTAAAAGAGGACAAGAATACCAAATGGCGTGTCAGTGCAAATGATGACTGGCAGAACAAGCACTATGACAAGTGCCTTAAGGTATTTGACAGGTACTTAAACGATACCAATGCACCGGCGGACCCATGGTATATAGTCGATGCCAAAAATAAAAAGTGGGCAGAGCTTCAGGTGCTTGAGACCATAATAAGCGGCATAGAGACAGCACTTAAAAACAGCAGCCTCGCAGTTCCACTTTTGCAGAATGTATTTCCTCTTGAAAAGATTCCAAAGTTAAACCAGATACCATTGGATAAGGAGATTCCAGAGGAGGAGTACAGGAAGGAGCTTAAAGATTTGCAGGCTAGGCTCAGTGAGCTTCACAATAAGCTCTACAGGCAGAAGATTCCTGTAATCATCGCCTATGAGGGCTGGGATGCAGCAGGCAAGGGCGGCAACATAAAGCGAATCACAGGAGCGCTTGACCCGAGAGGCTTTGAGGTACACCCAATCGCAAGCCCGGAGCCACATGAGAAAGCCAGACATTACCTCTGGAGATTTTGGAACCGTCTGCCTAAGACTGGCCATATAGCAATCTTTGACCGCACCTGGTATGGCAGGGTCATGGTTGAACGTCTGGAGGGCTTTTGCAGTGAGAACGACTGGCAGAGGGCTTACAATGAGATAAATGAGTTTGAGAAGGAGCTGGCAGACTGGGGCGCAGTTATTATAAAATTCTGGGTTCAGATTGACAAGGACACCCAGCTTGCCCGTTTTACAGACCGTCAGAATACTCCTGAGAAGCAGTGGAAGATAACCGATGAGGACTGGCGCAACAGGGAGAAGTGGGATTTGTATGAGGATGCCGTAAATGAGATGTTAGCCAAGACTAACACCACATACGCACCATGGCATGTGCTTGAATCAAATGACAAAAAATATGCCAGAATAAAGGCCTTAAGGATTGTAATAGACGCAATAGAGAAGGCTTTGTAAATACACACAAAAGGATACAGCAATGAGAAACGAAAATGATTTTACTATAAGAGTACTGACTAAGGAGGATGCAGAGGAGTACAATGCCCTGCTGCGATATTCATTTCAGGTGACAGAGCAGGAGCTTGCAGAGACAGGCTGGAAGGATGATGAGATAAAACAGTCCAAGTTCCCAGTTCTGGAGAGGGCTGACGTATTAGGCTGCTTTAACGGGGATGAGCTGGTGTCACAGTTTGCAGTTTATCCCCTGGATATGAATATATACGGAGAGCGGTATCAGGTGGGCTTTGTCACCAGTGTCTGCACCTATCCTGAGTACACGGGACATGGCATAATGAAAAAGCTGATGAAAAAGAGCCTTACCCGCATGAAGGAGAGCAATAAATCATTTGCCCTGCTGTATCCTTATTCCATACCGCTTTACAGGAGGCTGGGCTGGGAGATTATATCCAATAAGATGACCTATGTGATAAAGGATACACAGGTGCCACAGAAAATCAGTGAGCCGGGCTATGTCAGGCGTGTGGCATGGGATGACCAGGATTTTAAGGCATTGCATGGCATGTTTGCGGCAAAGACCCATGGCTGTCTGTACAGAAATAAGCTTGCCTGGGAGGAGTATTTCCGCTGGGATGAGGACGACACCATGGTTGCCATATACTATTCTGCAAAGGATGTGCCTATCGGTTATATGGTTTATCTGATAAGCTCTGATATTATGCATATCAAGGAAATGATTTACTTAAACAGGGAGGCACAGCTGGGACTCTGGGAGTACATACACAAGCATGATTCCATGATTGATGAGGTGCGTGGCAACAATTATTACAGCGAGCCTATAGCCTTTGAGCTTGACGATAGTGATATCAAGGAGACCATACGTCCATATGCCATGGGCAGGATTATAGACATAAAGCAGTTTATCCCACAGTACAGGTCAGACCCTGATGGTCCGGGAGGTGTGTTTGACTTTGAAATTACGGATGAGCTTCTGCCATGGAATAATGGAAACTTTAATATTGCATTTAAGGATGGCAAAAGTAGAATTTCAAAAAGGCAGGCGAAATACCATCTTAAGATGTCTATTGGCACGCTGACAGCACTCTTAATGGGATACAAGAGCGCAGAATATCTGTACAATATGGGCAAAATCGAGGGAGAAGCGGAGGCAGTCGGCAGGCTTGATGATGTATTGCTTCACGAGATACCATATGTATCGGATTATATTTAAAAAATAAGGATTTTGAATTATCTTATCGACAAAATCCGACAGATGTTTTAATATTGTATATAATATGATTTGTATTGACAGTAATTGACGGCATAGGAGAAATTATGGAAAATGTAAGTGTCGCAATTGCAGAGGATAACGAGAAAATATTTCGATTATTGAAAGAATTGAAGTATACCAGATTGACGAAGGATGGAGAAGAGCCTGATATGGTGCTGGTTTATGTAAAAAAACCAGAGAATCTTGATTCGATTTTGTCTGGAGATATTCCTGTGGCAAAATTTGTATCAGAGGAAGAGAAACAGAGGACTAAATCCTTACAGGAAGAAGTTACTGAGATTATACATGAGGTGGGCGTGCCTGCTCACATCAAGGGCTACCAGTACTTAAGGGAGGCAATCATCATGTCGGTTGAGGACATGGATATGCTTAATTCAATTACCAAAATATTGTATCCTGCAATTGCCAAGAAGTTTTCTACAACCTCAAGTCGTGTTGAAAGAGCTATAAGGCATGCAATCGAGGTTGCATGGAGCAGAGGCAGAATGGATACAATTGATGAAATGTTTGGCTACACCATCAATTGCAGAAAGGGAAAACCTACCAATTCTGAGTTTATTGCATTGGTTACGGATCGCATCAGATTACAGATGAAAGAATAATTTTTTTGTGTTCTTTATCTCCTGTTATGATATAATTTATATATATAATTGTGGGAGGGATGGAACATGAAAAATGTATTATTTGCTTCTTCAGAGGCAGTTCCATTTATAAAGACAGGCGGACTTGCAGACGTTGTGGGTTCACTGCCGAGATACTTTGATAAAAATGAGTATGATGTACGGATTATTATACCAAAGTATGCTTGCATGGCAGATGAATTTTGCAATAGTCTTAAGTTGGTCTGTCATTTTTATGTTAATCTCAAC
The DNA here is from genome assembly GCA_963620375.1 of Bacteroidaceae bacterium. Lineage (GTDB taxonomy): Bacteria > Bacillota > Clostridia > Lachnospirales > Lachnospiraceae > Roseburia. Next base: position 4,153 of record CAVFAM010000421.1, on the reverse strand, counting down.
TGGAGAAAGCAGTATGTTGGGATTTTAAAAACTGAATATCAGGGAATTACATATTATCTGGTTGACAACGAGTTTTATTTTGGCGGGGCAAGTCCATACGATAAGATATATGAGGACGTGGAGAAATTTGCTTATTTTTCAAAGGCTGTACTTGCGGCTCTGCCATATATTGAGTTTGTGCCGGATATAATCCAGTGCAATGACTGGCAGACAGGACTGATACCTGTATTTTTAAAGACCATGTATGGGTCAGATGAGTTTTACAGCGATATAAAGACTGTGTTTGCCATCCATAACATGAAATTTCAGGGCAGGTGGAAAATTAATGAGGTTGTGGACATAACAGGACTTCCACACCACATATTTAATTCAAATGAGCTTGAATTCTACGGCGAGGCAAACTACCTGAAGGGTGGAATCGTATATGCAGATGCAGTATCCACAGTCAGCCCTACATATGCCCATGACATCACCACGCCAGAGGGCGGGGAGGGACTCCACGGTCTGATGGAGGCGAGAAAGGATGTATTGCATGGCATATTAAATGGTCTGGATTATGATGAGTATAATCCTGCCGATGATAAATATATCAATTTCCATTTTGATAAAAATGATATATCTGGCAAGGCTCAAAATAAGGAATATCTGCAAAAGGCGACAGGACTTACAGTAGATAACAATGCAATGCTTATCGGCATAGTGTCGAGAATGACAGACCAGAAGGGCTTTGACCTGGTGGCGTATGTCATTGATGAAATATTAGAGACTATGGATGTGCAGTTTGCAGTCCTTGGCACAGGAGAGAACCGCTATGAGAGCATGTTCCACCATATCCAGAGCAAGTATCCGGACAAGGTGACTGCTCATATCGGATATTCAGAGGAGAGGGCACACCAGATATATGCTTCCTGTGATGCCTTCCTCATGCCGTCACTGTTTGAGCCGTGTGGACTCAGCCAGCTTATGTCAATGCGCTATGGTACACTGCCTATCGTCCGTGAGACAGGTGGACTTAAGGATACAGTGACTCCTTATAATGAGTATCAGAATACGGGAAACGGCTTCTCCTTTACCAAGTATAATGCCCATGACATGCTCCATGTCATTCAGTATGCCTATTCTGTATTCAGGGATGACAGACAGGCATGGAATGACATGGTTGTAAGAGCTATGTCAATGGATTATTCATGGAATGCATCTGCAAGGGAATACGAAAAAATGTATGAAAACCTTGACAGAAAAGTGATTTAGACCGGAATCGTAAGGCACTTTAAGCTTCTGTCATACAGATAAGGGTGATTTGATAGAACCTCCTCATCACTGACTGAGATTTCATTAACAGAGTTAATCAGCTCAGTTAAGGTATCAAGGTCGATACGGCAGTCCTGGGGAAGTATGACAAATTCATGTATGCTGCTTGGAATCAACAGGAGGTTGGAGCCTAAGCGGTCAGCTAATTCCTGCAGCAAGCCATCGTACAGTATGACAGCGGCACCGTTTATTCTTGGTATATTGCTCAGGACATACATGTCGATAAGGTCGTCATATTCAGACAGGTCATAGACACTGGCTGCCAGCTCGTTTAAGTCTGTAAGCTGGTGGGGAAAAAGCCTTGGAGCGTTTTTTGCTGCTACAGTAAGTAAGTCTGTTACAGTTACATTCCATTTCTGCAGGAGCTGCTCATGGATAGTGATTGTGGCATTGCCATAGAGATTGTTATCCAGTGAAAGCATGAATACAACGGCAAAATCAAGATATTTCAAATGAGGGATATGTGCGAGCATACCCTCATTTTTGTCATAATTAATAAGCTTATAGATTATGCGGCTCTGGCATTTTTCGTAGCTTATGATTGACTCAGTGTCAAAATTCTGGGCCGGCATATATTTATTGTAGGTTCTGTATATATCATCACATATATCCTTCATGCCTACCCCATCCAGATAGCGGTGGTAGTAGGGGGTCAGGTATATGGCTGGTGAGATATTATAGTCTGGATTGCATATGATGAGTCCATCCAGATGGGTACCGTTATTCTTTTCAATTGGCTTTACACTGATATTGTATGAAGAGTCAAATCGCTCTGTCATAGCTTGTCTGATGTTACATAAAAACTCCGAATAATTCATATTTTCTCCTTAATTGTTATGGGGGGAGAATGTATTTTGTCTGGGAAAATGACAGGAGTCTGTCTACAAGATTAATCAAAAATCCACGAGGAAATACCTCGTGGATTTAATGTAACATTTTTTTAATAAATATGCAATAGTTTTTTAGTTGCCTTTCAATTCCTGCCAGAGAGTATTTAAAAGCTCTGTCTCCTTATCATCAAGTGTCTTGTATATCTCGCACCGCTCAATAACCTCTGTAGGAGGATTGATAGCCTCGTTCTGCTTATCCTCATCGGACATGCTTTCAACTACTGGTATGACAGGAGAAGCATAGTATACATACTCGAAGTTAGCCTGGGCTACATCTTCACGGCATACATAGTTTAAGAACTCCAGGGCTTCCTCGCTGTGCTCACAGGTCTTTGGTATAAACCATGAGTCAATCCAGATGTTAGAGCCTTCAGATGGGACTATATAGTCCAGGTTCTCGTTTAAATCCATAGCGGAAGCAGCCTCGCCGGAATAGCAGATGGCAAGGGCAGCATTTTCAGCAACCATCTCATCACAGGTTTCGTCTACCAGATAGGCTGATACATCAGGCTTCTGCTGTATCAGCAGCTGCAATGCCTCTCTGAGGTGCTCCTCATTAGTATCATTAATAGAGTATCCCAGTGTGGCAAGGGCTGGTGTCATTGCATCACGGACTGAGTTAATCATAATCATATTTCCAGCATATTTGCCATCCCACAGGCAGTTCCAGGTCTTTAAATCCTCAGGGTCTACCATGGTCTTATTGTATAAGATACCTACAGTTCCATAGAAGTATGGCACAGTATATTTGTGCTCAGGGTCAAAGGATGATGACATCTCTATTATTGTAGGGTCTATATTTGAATAGTTCTCAATAGCATCATAGTCAATCTCATTGACCTCACCCTCATTGATGAGCTTTCCGATAATGTACTCGGAGGTACAGATTACATCATAGTCGATGGCACCGGATTTGTACTTTGTATACATTTCCTCCGGGTCCTCGTATTCTTCATATTTTACTGTGATGCCTGTCTCTGCTTCAAACTGCTTTAAGGCGTCTTCATCAAAGTATTTGCCATAGTTTAATACGGTAAGTGTCCTGTCAGATGAAGCGGATGAGTTTGAGCTTATAAAAAATACTGAGCCTGTACCGATTACCAAGGCTGCGATTATTGCTATGCTGACTGCCTTTTTCACAAGCGTAAGCTTATGGGAGCGGGCGGTTTTGCGGTTGTCAGTATTAGAATCCATCTGCTTTGTGCTTACAGCTGGTGTACTGCCTGAGTTGATGTTTACTGCTATAAGAAGCAGTAACACTGTAAAAAACAGCACAGTTGACAGAGCGTACAATTCAGGCTTTATTCCTTTTTTGAGCTGGGTGTACAGCATGGTTGACAGTGTGTTTACCCCGGCGCCCTTTGTAAAGTAGGTAATACTGAAATCGTCCAGGGACATGGTGACTGCCATAAGGAAACCAGAGAATACACCGGAGCTGATTTCAGGCCATGTGACCTTGAAAAAGGCATACAGCGGTGTGGCACCCAGGTCAAGGGCTGCCTCATAGGTGTACTTGTTTGTCTGCTTAAGCTTAGGCAGGACATTTAATATGACATATGGAATATTAAATGTAATGTGGGCTATAAGCACTGTGACAAAGCCTAAATCCATGAATTTTACAAAGAGAAGCATCATGGAAATACCAGTTACAATATCCGCATTTAAGAGGGGAATATTGGTAGCACCCAGGTATATAGTCTGATTTTTCTTTTTCATTGCACTTATGCCTATTGCAGCAAGTGTTCCTATTATAGTGGAAATAACTGCGGCAAGCAGGGTAATCTGCAGGGTGGTGGCAAAGGCTGTCATGATAGTCTCACTTTGGAAGCATTTTTTGTACCATTCGAGAGTGAAGCCGCCCCATGTAACTCTTGAGGTTGAGTTGTTAAAGCTCAAAAAAATGAGTACAGCAATAGGCAGATACAAAAATATAAAAATAAGCGCCATATAAA
>CAVFAM010000420.1:0-9382 GCA_963620375.1 Bacteroidaceae bacterium | reverse complement strand
AACAGATGAGAAGGCTGGTATGTCAAATGATACCAAGCCTGCAGGAAATCCTGCAAAATCTGTCGACAAAAAGACAGCTTCAACAGGCAGGGATGAAAAGAAATTTGAGCGTAAATATGAAAAGAAGGGCGAATTCCGCCGTAAGTATGACAATGACCCTGATGTAATCTATGGCAGGGGCTTTGATGATGAGACCATTGATATAGAAAAAATTGATGGACCAATAGGCGAAGTCTGCATCAGAGGCAAGGTTCTTAATGTAGACAAACGTGAAATCAGAAATGAAAAGACCATTATGATATTTTCGCTTACTGATTTTACAGATACCATAGTATTAAAGGTGTTTACCCGCAATGAGGATGTGCCAGAGCTTGAAAAGGATATAAGCCCGGGAAAGTTTCTTAAGGTAAAGGGAGTTGCCACAATTGATAAGTTTGACAGCGATTTAACAATCGGCTCTATTGTGGGAATAAAGAAAACATCTGACTTTACAACTATCAGAATGGATAACAGTGCGGACAAGCGTGTGGAGCTTCACTGCCATACCAAGATGAGTGATATGGATGGAGTCTCTGATGTCAAGGATATCATAAAACGTGCCATGAAGTGGGGACACAAGGCAATAGCCATTACAGACCACGGCGATGTTCAGGCCTTTCCGGATGCTAACCATACGGTAGATGATAAATTTAAGGTCATCTATGGCGTGGAGGCATATCTGGTAGACGATACCAAGGATATAGTAGAGAACAGCCACAACCAGTCAATAGACGACAACTATGTGGTATTTGACCTGGAGACCACAGGCTTTAGTCCCGATGTAAATAAGATTATTGAGATAGGTGCAGTAAAGGTAAAAGATGGCAAAATCGTAGACAGATTCTCTACCTTTGTCAATCCGCAGGTGCCTATACCATTCAGGATTGAGCAGCTTACATCCATTCGAGACGACATGGTAATAGATGCCCCTGTGATAGAAAATATACTGCCAGCATTTATGGAATTCTGCCAGGGCTGTACCATGGTTGCCCACAATGCTGACTTTGATATGAGCTTTATCAAAAAGAACTGTGAGCTGCAGGGAATGGAATGCAGTCCGACCATAATAGATACAGTGGCGCTGGCACGAGTCCTGCTGCCACAGCTCAACAGATTTAAGCTGGATACTGTGGCAAAGGCACTCAATATATCCTTAGACCACCACCACAGGGCTGTAGATGATGCAGCCTGTACAGCGGAAATATTTGTGAAATTTATACAGATGCTGCATGACAGAGGTGTTGAGACCCTTGATGCAGTAAACAATATGGCAAAATCATCTGTAAATAATATCATGAAGATGCCTACATACCACGCCATAATTTTAGCTACATGTGACCAGGGCAGGACAAACCTCTACAGGCTTACCTCCCTTGCCCATATCAAGTACTATAACAGGCGCCCTAGGATTCCAAAGTCTGAGTTTATAAAATACAGGGATGGTCTTCTGATTGGGTCAGCCTGTGAGGCAGGAGAGCTGTACAGAGCCATACTGAATGGACGTCCCCAGGAAGAGATTACAAAGCTTGTAAACTTCTATGATTATCTGGAGATACAGCCTCTTGGCAATAATGCTTTCATGGTGAGGGACGAGGATTCGCCTATTGCAAGCGATGATGACCTGATAGCCATTAACAAGCGGATTGTAAAGCTAGGTGAACAATTTAACAAACCGGTTGTGGCTACCTGTGACGTGCATTTTTTAGACCCGGAGGATGAAATCTACAGACGTATCATAATGGCTGGTAAGGGCTTTAAGGATGCGGATGAGCAGGCACCCCTGTTCCTTAGGACAACAGAGGAGATGCTTAAGGAATTTGAGTATCTGGGAAGCTCAAAGGCAGAAGAGGTCGTTGTCACAAATACCAACAAGATAGCAGACATGTGTGAGAGAATATCACCGGTCAGACCAGACAAGTGTCCTCCTGTCATCTTAAACTCAGATGATATGTTAAGGGACATCTGCTATACCAAGGCACACAGGATGTATGGTAAGGAGCTGCCATCAATCGTGAAGGAGAGATTGGACAGAGAGCTTAACTCAATTATTTCAAACGGCTATGCCGTTATGTACATTATCGCCCAGAAGCTGGTTTGGAAGTCAAACGAGGATGGTTATCTGGTAGGCTCCCGAGGCTCTGTAGGAAGCTCCTTTGTAGCCACCATGTCCGGTGTCACCGAGGTTAATCCACTTAGGGCACATTATCTCTGTAAATACTGCAAATACAGTGAGTTTGATTCTGAGGAGGTGTTAGCCTACTCAGGACGAGGCGGCTGTGATATGCCAGATAAGATATGCCCTAAGTGTGGCAAGCCACTCACGAAAGAGGGCTTTGACATACCTTTTGAGACCTTCCTTGGATTTAAGGGAAACAAGGAGCCGGATATTGACCTGAACTTCTCTGGTGAGTACCAGAGTAAGGCTCACAAATACACAGAGGTTATCTTTGGTGAAGGACAGACCTTCAAGGCTGGTACAATAGGTACTCTGGCAGATAAGACAGCCTTTGGATATATCAAAAATTATTATGAGGAGCGTGGAATCAGAAAGAGAAACTGTGAGATAGACAGAATCGTAGAGGGCTGTGTCGGTGTAAGAAGAACAACAGGACAGCATCCGGGTGGAATCGTAGTTCTGCCAATGGGTGAGGAGATAAATACCTTTACCCCGGTTCAGCATCCTGCAAATGATATGACGGTTGACATTACGACAACCCACTTTGATTACCACTCAATCGACCACAACCTCTTAAAGCTTGATATTCTCGGCCATGATGATCCTACCATGATTCGTATGCTTCAGGATTTGACTGGTATGGATCCTACACAGATACCGCTGGATGACAAGGCTGTTATGTCCCTCTTCCAGAATACTTCTGCACTGGGTATAGAGCCGGAGGATATAGATGGCACTCCGCTTGGGGCGCTTGGAATACCGGAGTTTGGTACAGATTTTGCCATGGGCATGTTAATAGACACCCAGCCAAAGGAATTCTCTGACCTGATTAGAATTGCCGGGTTGTCACATGGTACAGATGTATGGCTTGGCAATGCCCAGACCCTGATTGAAGAGGGAACAGCAACTATTTCAACCTGTATCTGTACCCGAGATGATATCATGACTTATCTTATTTCAATGGGACTCGAGTCGGAGCGTGCCTTCAAGATTATGGAGAATGTCCGAAAGGGAATGGTAGCCAAGGGCAAGTGCAAGGACTGGCCTGAATGGAAGGAGGATATGCTGGCTCACGGTGTACCAGACTGGTATATATGGTCATGTGAGAAAATTAAGTATATGTTCCCTAAGGCTCATGCTGCTGCCTACGTTATGATGGCATGGCGTATTGCCTACTGTAAGGTGTTTTATCCATTGGCATATTATGCAGCATATTTTTCTATCAGGGCTACAGGCTTCTCATATGAGCTTATGTGTCAGGGCAAGGAGAGACTTGAAGCCTATATGGCTGATTATAAAAAGCGTAAGGATACACTTTCCAAGAAGGAGCAGGATACCTTTAAGGATATGCGTATAGTACAGGAAATGTATGCAAGAGGCTTTGAATTCGAGAAGCTTGATATATATACAGCCCATCCAAACAGGTTTCAGATTGTGCATGGCAGGCTGATGCCATCACTTAACAGTATTGATGGATTGGGCGACAATGCAGCTGTAAACATTGCAGAGGCTGCAAAGGATGGACCATTCCTCTCAAAGGATGATTTCAGGGACAGAACAAAAACGTCCAAGACCGTCATCGATTTGATGGCAGACCTTGGACTGTTTGGTGACATACCTGAATCTAATCAGTTGTCCTTATTTGATTTTGGTGCATAGTATTACTCAACCTTTCCAGGGTGGAATTCACTTATCTGCCCTGGATTACTTGTAGGAGTACAGTAGGTTGTTCCAGTATAATAATCCTTAAAGTAAATATAAGCAGATGTTGCATTGATTGCAGTATATTCACCGGTGGCAAGGACTTTAGCTCCTGAGCCATCGTTTTTTATCATGCAGATGGCTGGTGAATCGCCAGTTCTCTGATAGTATATATTGCTGCCATAGACGTTGTACAATTCTATGGAGTCGGTTGTCAGAGTGGTTAGGTTGACATTATCCAGGTTAGTGTGGACTAAGGCATTATCCTGGTCTACATCCACAAAATACGCATGGCTGTTGTCTATTACAGTCGGCTTGTAGCAGTGACATTCAAGGACTGTTACCGCATTGTCAGATGCTGTGTCAAAACGCATCAGGGAGCCGTTATCAGGATTATTGTAATAGAAATACTGACCGACAGCATTACAGGTATAGGCATAATTTTTCTTTATCTCTTTACAGTCCTTACCATCAATACCAACTGAATACAGTATAGTGCCGATAGTATCATCATAATGCAGGTAATAGATTTTGTTGCCTATAAGAGAGGCATAGATACAAGGGGCCTCATCCAGTATTTTCACCTTGCCGCCATCCCTGTTTATCCTGCACAGACTGTTATTGTTAAATGAAAAATAGGAATGCTTGTCTGTGTGCTGGGTTGACTCACTGTTATTGCGGACATAGTATACATAATTGTCATCAGCATTTATATATGTAGCATTGTCCTCGCTTAACTTTTTAAGGCTGCCTCCTGACAAATCCATAGAGTACAGATAATTGTTATCGTCAGGATTGGCAAAGAAAACTGTACCATTGCTCTCGCAGAACAAACCATCATTATAGAGGTTGCCTGTGGTGTTTCCATTTACATAATTATCGTTGTAGCGGGTTCTGTTAAGATATTTTGCAGCTCCTATGGAAATGACTGCTATAAGCACTATCAAAACAGCTAATATTATTTTAATTGACTTTTTCATACAAATCCCTCCCTAAGAAAATTATATAATTTACCTTGATTTCTTTCAATATTTACTTGTGTTTAATATGCGGTTGAATTATTATTTTTTTAAGTATATTAGAAGGGTGCATAGTAGATTATGAAAGATTTAGTTACATTAAGGGACGAAATTGACCAGATAGACAGACAGATTGTAGAGCTTTATGAGAAGCGTATGGTGATTTCGGCAGGGGTAGCAGAATATAAAATAAGCACAGGCAAAAAGGTATTTGATAAGGAAAGGGAGAGCCAGAAATTAGAGACCCTTACAAAGCAGGCATCATCTGAGTTTACAAAAAATGGTGTCCGTGAGCTTTTTGAGCAGATAATGGCTATGAGCAGAAAGAAGCAGTACCAGCTGCTTACAGAGCATGGCATAGAGTCAGATACATATCTAAAAGAGGTACCAGCCTTTGACTATTCAAAGGCGAGGATTGTTTTCCAGGGGGTTGAGGGTGCATATAGTGAGCAGGCTATGAGAGAGTATTTCGGCAAAGACTGCGACAGCTATAATGTGGATACATGGAAGGATGCCATGGAAGCAATCAAAAATGGTGAGGCTGACTATGCAGTTCTGCCGATTGAAAACTCATCTGCCGGCATTGTCTCTGAAAATTATGATTTGCTGGTTGAGTATGAAAATTATATAGTGGGAGAGCAGAAGATAAAGATAAACCACTGCCTTCTGGGTCTGCCAGGGGCTGATATAGATAGCCTGACCACAGTATATTCCCATCCACAGGCACTCATGCAGTGCAGCGGATACCTTGATGACCACAAAAACTGTGAGAAAATCAGTCTTAAAAACACAGCCCTTGCAGCTAAAAAGATTAAGGAGGAGGGCGACATCAGACATGCAGCCATAGCAAGTGAAATCACAGCGGACATCTATGGATTATCTATCCTTGACAGGGCAATTCAGGATAATAAGGATAATACCACCCGCTTTATTATTGTGTCAGGCAAAAAGGAATATGAGACCAGTGCAAACAAGGTCAGCATCTGTTTTGAGATACCACATGAGAGTGGTTCTCTTTATCATATGCTTTCGCATTTTATATATAATGGAATAAATATGTTTAATATTCAGTCAAGACCGATAAAGGACAGAAACTGGGAATACAGGTTTTTCGTTGACTTTGACGGAAATCTCAAGGACACAGCAGTTATCAATGCCTTAAGGGGACTTGAGGAAGAGACGAATTTTCTTAAGATTTTAGGTACATACAAGTAAAATAAAGACTGGGGGAATTGTAAATGGCAGTTACAGTATTTGCATCTGTATACATAGGAAGCTTTGAAGTATCGCTCAAGATATTTGAGTTTTCACAAAAAAACAGAATGAAAGAGATTGACCATGTGAGAGCGCATCTGGACTTGGGAAAGGAATCCTACCAGAATGACCGTATAGGCTATGAGCTGGTTGATGATTTGTGTGAAATCCTGTCTGAGTTTAAAAATATAATGGACGGCTACAGGGTTGATTATTATGAGGCCTATGTGTCAGCTGTTGTGCGTGATGTCTCAAATGAAGCCTTTGTGCTTGACCAGATAAAGCTTAGAACCGGATTTGACATAAAGGTAATCAGTAACTCAGAGCACCGTTTTATCAGCTATAAGTCAGTTGCTGCCAGGGATAAGTTTGAGGATATGATTAAAAGCTCTGCCGCAGTTATTGATATAGGCGGAGCCAGCATACAGATTACACTATTCCAGAACGGACAGCTTATCACCACACAGCATATGGAGGTGGGTACAGCAAGGCTGAGAAGCATATTGTATAAGCCTGGTGTACCGGAGGAATCATACAAGAAGCAGCTGGAGGAGTATCTTAATAAAAAGCTTGAGGTTTTAAAATCACTGTATTTTAAGGATGGAGTTGACTGCATAATATTTATGAACGACTCAGGACTTGAGCTGGTCAATAAAATCGAAAGGGATAATAAGATAGACAATATCATAAAGGGAGAGAAGTTTGAAAAATATCTGGAGAAGCTTCAGAAAAAATCTGTCTCTGACATGATAAGAGAGCTTGATGTGCCTGACGAGAGGGACAGCCTGCTTGTACCGTCACTTATGCTTTTTAAGACACTGGTGTCAAATCTTAAGGCATCAAGGATATGGATTCCAGGCGTGGATATCAATGATGGAATTGCATATGACTATGCAGAGAAAAATCATTTTATAAAGGCAACCCATGATTTCAGAGCCGACATCATATCAGCAGCTAAATATATGTCAGCCCACTACAACAGCCATTCACCACATATTGAGGCGCTGGATATGCTGTCAATGAAGATATTTGATGCCTTAAAGAAAAATAACGGTCTGACAGACAGAGACAAGCTTCTGCTCGAGGTGGCGGTTATACTTCATGACTGTGGCAAATTCATAAGCATGGTCAACAGTGCCCAGTGCGCATATGAGATAATTATGGCTTCAGAGATTATAGGACTTACCCATGCTGAGAGGGAGGTTGTTGCCCTTACAGTTTTATATAACTCAATACAGCTGGATTTGTATGAGGATCTGGCAGACAGAATCGACTATGACAGCTACATAAAGGTAGCCAAGCTGTCAGCCATACTCAGGGTTGCAAATGCTCTCGACCAGAGCCATATGCAGAAATTTAAGAATGTAAAGACATCCATGAAGGGCAGAGAGCTTATAATAACCCTCGAGGTCTTTGAGGATATTTCGCTGGAGCAGGCCTTGTTTGAAAATAAGATTGCATACTTTGAAAATGTATTCAGTATAAAACCAGTATTAAAACAAAAGAGAATATATGACGTATAGGAGGTGGGCAGATGAATAAGATTGATTTTACAAACCCTTCGTATTATGAGAACAGGGAACTGAGCTGGATAAAATTTGACCAGAGAGTGTTGGAGGAGGCAAGGGATAAGACTATCCCCCTGCTTGAGAGAGTAAAGTTCACAAGCATTGTATCTTCAAACCTTGATGAGTTTTTCATGGTCAGGGTTGCTTCCTTAAAGGATATGGTACATGCCAATTATAAAAAGAAGGATATAGCAGGACTTACTGCTACAGAGCAGCTTACAAGGATTAATAAGGCTACAAGGGAGATGGTGAATACCCAGTATACTACATACACCAGGTCATTGATACCACTGTTAAACAGCGAGGGGCTTTATCTTGTAGACAGCTATGAGCAGTTAAATGAGGAGCAGGCAGCCTTTGTGGACAGGTATTTCATGGAGAGTGTCTATCCGGTGCTGACACCTATGGCGGTTGATGCCTCAAGACCATTTCCGCTAATCAGGAACAAGACACTTAATATAGCTGCGCTTCTTGCTAATAAAGAAAACAAGCGTGAGACGGTATTTGCCACAGTACAGGTGCCGAGTGTGCTGTCAAGACTGGTGCAGATTCCATCAGAGGAGGGAACAAAGGCATTTATATTATTAGAGCAGGTTATAGAGCGCAATATAAGCAAGCTATTTTCAAATTACAAATTACTGTGTGCCTATCCATACAGAATCATGAGAAACGCAGACCTGACCATTGATGAGGAGGAAGCATCAGACCTGCTTAAAGAAATAGAGAATAAGCTTAAGATGAGACAGTGGGGCGAGGTTATCCGTCTCGAGGTTGAGGCTGGAATTGATGCCAAGCTGCTTAAATTCCTAAAGAGCGAGTTTAAGGTAGCTGAGGAGGATGTGTTTAAGATTCCTGGACCAATTGATTTAACGGTGCTTATGAGACTCTATGGGGTAGAGGGCTATGACAGATTAAAATATGTACAGCCTGTACCGCAGCCGGTCCCTGAAATTGTCCCGGGAGAGGATATATTTGAAGCCATAAGAAAATCCGATATATTCTTACACCATCCATACCAGACTTTTGACCCGGTTGTTGATTTTATCAGACAGGCGGCAAAGGATCCTGATGTGCTGGCAATCAAGCAGACCTTATACAGGGTAAGTGGAAACTCACCTATTATCAGCTCTCTTGCCCAGGCGGCAGAAAATGGCAAGCAGGTGACTGTACTTGTGGAGCTTAAGGCAAGATTTGATGAGGAGCATAACATCGTATGGGCAAAGAAGCTTGAAAAGGCAGGCTGCCATGTAATATATGGTCTGGTTGGCTTAAAGACCCACAGCAAGATAGCCCTTGTAGTCAGAAAGGAAGAGGATGGTATCAGACGATATGTACATCTTGGAACAGGAAACTACAATGATTCAACTGCCAAGCTGTATACAGACTGCGGTATCTTTACCTGCAAGGAATCAATAGGTGAGGATGCAACAGCAGTATTTAACATGCTGTCAGGTTATTCAGAACCAAGGTCATGGAATGAACTGATACTTGCTCCATACTGGCTGAGGGATAAGTTCCTCTACTTAATCAGAAGAGAGATTAAGCATGTAAAGGAAGGCAGGGAGGGAAGAATCGTTGCCAAGATGAATTCCCTGTGTGACAGTGGAATCATTGCAGCCCTCTAT
>CAVFAM010000419.1:0-4261 GCA_963620375.1 Bacteroidaceae bacterium | reverse complement strand
GATTAACACTCATTCCAGCATTTGTTGTTCCACTATATGTACTAAATACATATCCTGTATTATAGTCTCCCTGCGTCTTTATCTTTACATTCTGGAACTTAGCATCTACTGAATCTCCATCAAGTCTTGCAGAGCCTTCAACCCATGGATAAATCTTCTCGCCTCTTGCTGAGATATTTGCACTGCTCATGGCTTCATTTACGCCACTGATAACTGCGGCTCCATTGATATAGCCTACATATCCACCATTTGCATCGACAGTAAGCATCAAATGATATGTTGTTCCAAGATTTCCAACATACTTAGCCCATGAATACTGCTGTCCGCCAGCATCATTATTGCCTACATTCTCAACCATGAAAGCAACCTTGCTGCGGAATCTTGCATCCTGTGATGTAGTATCATACTGGAGACCAAAGCTGACAGCAGAAGTATCTGTACCAATTACAAGCTTAGCATGGCTTCCTGTTCCAGAGCCATTAAGTGTCACATCTGTCTCTATTGTGGCAACGCTTGATGTATTTGAAATATTAGCATCACCATTTGGCATCTCTGTATACACACTGTTATCTGTTACAGGAGTATATAAATCAGATACCTCTGGTCCATTCTGTCCATAGTATAAACTCTCTGGAATTGGCTGTCCAAGCTCTATACACTTCATCTGGTCGCCCTCCTGGGTCCAGCCAACTGTTCCAAGTACTGCATACTCATTAGAATCTGTTGTAAGCAGGTGCATACCTCTTAAGCCCTCATTGTAGAGACGGTATACATTGTTGGTACCAGCCGAATAGAAAACAGGCTGTCCGTTATTATCCATAGTCCAGTCACTGATTTTAAGAAGGACATTTATCTCCTCCCAGCTCATTGTATACAGATGGTTCTGAGAGCAGGAATTGTATAAACGGTATACAGGGCTTCCCACACCAGTCTCTGGTGCATACCATGCAACACCTTCATATCCCCATGCTCCTGTAGCATAGAGTGTATCCCTTTCATTCTTGTCCGCTGTGAACAAATGCTCCTTTGTAATAGGGCTGTACATACGGTAAATAGGTGTTCCCTCATGTACTTCTTCAGCCTTTGCATTGACAAGCGGAACAGCTGTAATGCAGAGAACAAGAGCAAGCGCACAAGCGATTTTTCTCATTAACTTCATATTTTTTTCCTCCTTATAAAGCTAAAATCATTATAGGATTGTATACTACATATGTCAACATTTTTTAGTATTATAGTACTATTGATATTACATATTCTTATGGTATATAGTTAGTACAAAAGGAGACTGATTATGACTATATTTGGACTTATTATTCTGGCATTTATATGCATATTAATCCCTGATATAATGGGTAAATTAATATGGGGCAGCAATGGCAATTACACTAAAAATACAATCAGTGGCGTTTTGATTATGCTTTCCCTGTATTGTTTTATTTCTATTTTCTTTGCAATGCTGCGTACAAAGCTTGTTTTTGCCACAATAGCATGGTGCATCTGCTGCCTTATCATAGTAGTAGTATCCTTGAAAAAGTATGGTTATAAATGGCTCCTAAGTACAACACATGAATTATCATTTGATAAGTACTCAGTTATCAGCTATGCACTTATACTGATTCAGCTTTTTTTTGTGACATTTTTGAGACATCAGGATATAGATGATTCCTGGTATGTAGGTACTGCGGTAACCGACTGGTATACAAACACTCTTGATATGTACAATCCCTATACTGGTTCATTGACAGCCCCGCATATAAGCATGGACTACTTTCTTGCAAGATGGCCGGACTTGTTTGCCACACTTGCACAGCTTACTGGAATACATCCTACTATATTAATGCACACAGTTTTTCCACCCCTGCTGGTTTTGTTTGCTTTTTTAGTTTACTATTTTATCGGATACATATTCTGGCCTGACAACAAAAGCAAACAACATATATTCGTCATATTAATCAGCATTTTAAATATGTTTGGACAGTTTTCCAATCGTTCAGCCTCCTCATTTCTGCTTCTTAGAATCTGGCAGGGAAAGGCTGTAATGATTGCAATACTTTTACCTTTGATATTTGCATTGTGCATAAAGTATTGTGAAGATTCCGCTACATCAAATTGGATAAATCTCTTTCTGGCATGTACTGCAACATGTTTTGTCTCAAGCATGGGACTTGTACTTTCTGGAATTGTCGTGGGCTGCAATGCCATCATATATGCCATAAGGAAAAAAAGTATCTCCAGGCTTTTCAAGCTTGGGTTTGTACTTATACCAAATGTCATTATAGGAATTATATATGTAATTTTCACCTATCGATAAAGGAGATAATATGTTTGAAATAACTCTTAATGCCCTCCAGTCTTACTGTGGCAATTATGTCTGTATAAGCTTGTTCATGATATGTCTTATATATACTTTGTTTTGGAAATTTAAAAACAAATCAGATCAGTTAAGCTACAGCTGCATACTTATTATCGCAATACTGGCAAATCCTCTTTTTTTGCAGTTTCTCGCTGCTCACAGATTTGAGGGCGAGAGAATCAGTAAGACACTGTCTCTCCTTCCAGTATATATAGTTATTGCTCTTGTATTCGCAGAAAAAATCAAAAACATGAAGCAGCTTGTAATTATATGCTGCGTTTTAATATTGACTCAGAATTTTGCATTAGTACCTGAATCATACACTCTTCCAGAAAATATTTATAAGCTTGAACAGCCTGCTATTGATGTAAGTGACGCCATAAGTTCTGACAGCACACAAAATAATATAGAAGCAAAAATTCTGGCTACATCAGAACTAGCTACAGACATACGTCTGTATGCACCACAGCTCAAGCTTGAGGTTGGCAGACGTGTTGATTTTGATTACGACTCAGTACATCAGGAAGAACTGCAGCTTGCCATTTCATCCGACACACTTGATGTTTCTTCACTGCAAAACCTTGCACTTGAGGATAATTGTACATATATTGTATTCAATACATCAAAGCTATTAAACGGCAGCTTCACCCAATACATATATATTGGTGAAGTAAGCGGATACTCTATATACAGAATTGCGGAGGTATAATAGAATGATTAACATAATCTGTAACGAGATACAAACCGTCTTTTCGCCAGCATCAACTGCTGGCCGTTTGCTTATAGTCTCTCTTTTTTTGTATCTTTTTTTATTCTTCTTAGAGGACAAAGCCTCTGTAATCTTCAGACGAGCCCTTGGTCTGTACTATATTTTAATATATATAATCATTTACACTGCAACAAAAAATGGCAGCACCATGCTTGGGCATGGCACCACCATTTCAAAAATACTCAGTTTAATTCCATTATTAGCTCTCTTTGTATATTTTATTTATTACAAGCTGTCAAAACGCTTAAAGAAGTCACTTTAACGTCACTTTGTTGGGTGCAGTAGCATAATAATATATGGTCGCACCCATGCTTTCCATAATCGCAGCTTTTATCTCCGTATCATAGGTTGCCGTTCCATCAGCAGGATGAAACAACCACTCAGGCGCATCAAAGAAAGCTATCTTAGGATTAACCAATCTGTAAAACTCTTCATTTAATCCGCCATTACCATGATGTCCCATCTGGATATAATCAGCTTTCAGTTCATCTCCCCACTGTTCTATCAGCTTCTCAGACATTCCTACGCCTACATCTGCACAAAAGAGCATGGAATTCTGCTGCCCTGATACCTTAAATACAAGGGAGCCATCATTAATTGCATCCGTTCCATCAATTTTATTACTATAAGAATTATAAAAATCAAATTGGAGATTTAAAATATCATAATGGTCTCCAGCCTTTACCTCTACAACATTATCCCAATCCTGAGTAATCCTTATAAACGTCTCATAATCACCAAAGCCATCCCACCAGTTCGCTTCTGCTGCATATGTATCATGGTCAACATCTGGGAAATAAATAGTATCAACTGTTATGTTCTCCGCACCCGGATTACCGAAAATAGCATTGAAAGCTCCAACATGGTCTGCATCTGGATGTGTAATAATCCACGCATCCACATGATTATTATGATTTTGAATGATATTAAGCACTTGTTCCTTATCTGGGTCCCAGCCACCATCAATAATAATCAGACGCCCTTCCTCATCCTCAATGGTATAAATCATAGCCTGATTTCCAGAGTCACTGGCATACTGGGTAATCGTCCATTCCTGTGCTGATTTATAGTGTGCAGTGTATTCTCCCTGTTCTTCCACAACAGAATATCCCTCTTCTGTCATGTAGCCGGTGTCATCT
>CAVFAM010000418.1:0-6815 GCA_963620375.1 Bacteroidaceae bacterium | reverse complement strand
TTCTATAATAAAATTCTCAGGGCGTATGTGCTGATTGAACTAAAGACAACTAAGATTACGCCGGAAGCTGCCGGACAGCTTAATATGTATTTGAATTATTATGCGGCTGAAGTAAACGATGAACATGATAATCCGCCAATCGGTATTATACTCTGCACAGACAAAGACAGTATAGCTGCTGAATATGCTCTGGGTGGTTTATCTAACAATATTTTTGCTTCTCGCTATGTTTCTTATATACCGAATAAGGAGCAGTTAATTGCACAGGTAGAAGCCGTTTTGAATGAGTGGCACAAGCCAGAATGACAATAATAAAAAAGGTGTAATGCATGGTTTTTTGTCCAGCATTACACCTTTTTGGCATTCAAAAGCTAAATCTACTCCTCAACCTCAACAAGTCTCAGATTCCTAATCCTACCAAACACCGGCGGCGTATCCAGTCTTATCCCCACACGCAGTGTCCCCTGCTGCAGCTCCACTGCATCCAGACTATGGGTCACATAGCGCACATCTGATGGGAATATATCCTTTGTGAAAAGCTCCTCACCATTACATGAGATAGTTTTCATATACAGCGATACCTTTACACCTGTTGTGTTGGTGCCCCGGTAATCAACAGAGAGCTGATATTTTCCCGGTTTGTCAATCTTAATATCCCTGAACAAATCAAATACAAAGTTGCTCTTGCATGACACATATATTTCGTAACTTGAGTTAGAATTATCAGTTGCTGCACCAGAGCCAGCGTTGTCATCACAAGGGCGGCAGTCAATCTCAATATCATCCCTGTCCTTCTCAAGCCAGAAGCCATTAGTGCCATCAGCAAAATCACCATTTGGTATAAGGTTTGTGCCAGCAGGAGGAAGCTGCGACTCATCCACTGCATAGAGACTTTCCATATATGAGTCTATATCATCATAAGGCATGTTCTCAGGAGAAAAATCCCTGTATACATCAAAGCTTATAAGTGCCTTGCCGTTTTCATCGAGCATACCCATATTTTCATCCCAGCTGCCATGGTCATGGGCTGGATAGCAGAGTGGCTCCCAGTAGTATACACCGGTGTCTAAGTCACCAGATACAGTCTCAGCAATCTGGAATACCAGACCAAGGGATTTTTTCTGCTCCTCGATACCGGCAGGAAGTCCTGCTGTGTCCATAAGCTCCTTAGATACGTGACCGGTCTCACAGAGGCGCCATGGATGGGCTGTCTCGACCACATATACAGGCAGATTATAGCGCTCAATAAGCTGCTTCATTGAGTCACGCAGATCCATAAAGGTGCCATGCCAGAAAGAGTAGAAGGAAATACCAATTGCATCGATAGGCTCCATGCCAGCGGCAAACACTGCGTCGAACCATTCCTTTAAATAGTAGAAGCGTCCACCCTGGTCGAGGTGTATCATCACTTCAATCGGGTAATTGTATTCCTTTGAAATCTGACGTACTGCACGGATTCCGGCATTTATAAGCTTTGCCAGGTTATCATAGGCAGGCACAGCTCCATCTGGAAAGAGCATACCGCTTCGGATTTCATTTCCTACCTGCACCATGTCAGGGAGGAGGCTGCGGGAACCAAGCTCATTAAGCACATGGTAGGTGTAATCATATACAGCCTGTACCAGATCTTCAAAGCCAAGCTCTGCCCAGGCATGTGGCTTTTTCTGCTGACCTGGGTCTGCCCAGAAATCAGAGTAGTGGAAGTCCAGGACAAAATGCATGTTATTTGCCTTAATCTGTTCTGCCATATCAATAGTATATGCGAGGCTGCAATAGCCCTTTGACTCAGGCACCAGCTCAGGCTCATTCCATATACGAAGCCTGATGGAATTAACACCATTGTCCTTTAATAATTTGAAAGGCTCCTTTGCCTCTCCGTTCTGGTCATAAAATATTTCCTTCGCATCCATGTGCTCTGGAAGTGAAGAAATGTCCATTCCTTTTAAAAATTTCTTCATGATAGTAGATTCTCCGTTAAAAAATTGGTATGATAGTTATAACATTTTTTTGTATAATGAAAAAGACAATTTAATGAAAAAGATTTTTATTAGATTATAAAGGGAAGAATTAGCATGAAAATTATTCACTGTGCGGATCTGCATTTAGATTCAAAAATGACTGCAAACCTGTCAAAGGAGCAGGCAAAGGAACGAAAGATGGAAATACTCAGAACCTTTTCCAGGATGGTTGAGTATGCAAAAAACAATCAGGTAGGTGCGATTATTATCGCAGGAGACTTGTTTGACACAAGGACTGTGTCTGCCACTGCCAGAAATCTGGTGAGGGATGTGATTATCCAGAACAGTGACATAGATTTTATATATCTCAAGGGAAACCACGATTATGACAGCTTTCTCTCCAAGCTTGAGGAGATACCTGAAAACCTTAAGCTCTTTAATGAGGAGTGGACAAGCTATCGGTACGGCACGATTGTCATAACAGGCATGGAATTATCTCCTAATAATCAGGCAGCAGCCTACAATTCCCTGGTGCTTTCCCATGACGATTACAATATCGTGACCCTTCATGGGCAGATAACAGACTATGGCACAAAGGATGATGCAGAGATTATCAATCTGGATGGGCTCAAGAACAAAAATATCGATTATCTTGCCCTTGGCCATGTGCATGAGAGACGGCTTGATACACTTGACAACAGAGGTATTTACTGCTACAGCGGATGTCTTGAGGGACGAGGCTTTGACGAGTGCGGAGAAAAAGGCTTTATGCTGCTTGATATAGACGACAGGAGCCATGAGGCAGATGTTACATTTGTGCCTATGGCATACAGGACTCTTTATACCATGCCTGTGGATGTGACTGGTGCAAGGACTACCCAGGAGGTAGCCACCAGAATGGAGCAGGAAATAGGTAGACAGAAGTTTTCATCCAGCAGTCTGGTGAAGTTTGTCCTGGTGGGACAGATTGATGTGGAGAGCGAGATAAACTGTGACTTTTTAAAGGATATGTTTGAGGATTACTTCTATTTTGAAAAGGTCTATGATGAGACCAGACTTCTCATTAATTACAGCGATTATGAGAAGGATGCGTCCTTAAAGGGAGAGTTCATCAGGATGGTTCTTGGCTCAGACATGGACGAGGAAAAGAAATCAGAGGTTATCAAGGCTGGAATCATGGCTCTCAGTGGGGAGGAGATATAGTTGAGACTAATAGCTTGTCATATAGACAATTTTGGAAAATTATCAAACTTAAATATTAATTTTAATGAAGGAATCAACATAATAAACAAGGCTAACGGCTGGGGAAAAAGCACATTGGCAGCCTTCCTTAAGGTCATGCTCTATGGCTTTGATACCAAAAAGGAAGCAGGAGCCTTAGATAAGGAGAGAAAGCTATACAAGCCATGGCAGGGCGGAACCTATGGCGGTGAGCTTGACATACAGGTAGGAGATAAGCAGTACAGAATAAGCAGAACCTTTGGAGCCACCGAGAAAAGCGATGAGTTTCATCTGTATGACCTGAGTACGATGCTTGAAACTAACGATTATTCTTCTGCAATCGGTGAGGAGCTTTTTGACTTAGACAGGGCTTCATTTAAGAGGACTGTTTTTGTGGCCCAGAATGACTGCGTCACAGACACCACGGATTCCATAAATGCAAAGCTTGGAAATCTTGCGGAAAACACAAACGACATCAACAATTTTGAGACAGCTATTGCCCAGATAAAGGACTTGATGAACAAGCTGTCACCAAGCAGGATTACAGGATCTATCAAAAAGAGAAAGAATGCAATAACCCAGCTCAAGCAGGAGCTGACAAGCTTTGAAGCGGCTGATGAGGCAGTGGGTGCCATAAATGAAAAGCTTGATGAGAAGCAGAAGCAGATGAAGGAGCTGTCTGAAATCAGACAGGAGTATGCCAAGGCACTGCAGGTTGCATCCGAGGACAGCAGACGTATTGAGTTAAAGAAAAACTATGATGCCCTCTGCGCAGAGGTTGAGGAGAAGGAGCACTCATACAACGAGTTTGTCTCAAGATTTAAGGACCATGTGCCGAGCGACAATGAGATTTCTGAGCAGTTACAGCTTGCCAAGGCATATGAGGAGCAGCTTGTCCTGCTCAAGAACCGTAAGCTGTCTGAGGAGCAGGAGAGTGAATTTGACAGGCTTGGAGAGATATATGGTGACAGGCTCCCGGACGAGGAGACTATTGCCAATATGAAGGATAAGGTGGCAAATGTTGCCAAGGTCAAGGATGAGCACAGCAGGATGGAGCTTAAGCTTTCACAGATGACATCAATGGCTATGCTTACCAACCAGCAGAACAGTGATGTGCCAGAGCCTAAAAAGAGTAAATTGCTGCCAGCAGGTGTGATTATTACGATTTTGAGCATTGCTGCCGCAGGCGGTGCAGCGACTCTGTATCTGGCAGCACCTGCCTTACTGCCACTTATGGCAATTAAAGCCATCTGCCTTGCAGGAGTTGTGCTCTGCATTGCAGGAATTGTATTAATTATTTCTGGCAACAAGGCAAACAAGAAGAATGAGATATTAAGACTGCACAAAATTGCTGAAAATGAAGAGCTTAAAAAGGCTAAGGAGGCACCTATTGAGGAGCTTAAAGCTGAGCTGTCCCAGATTGAGTCGGGAATATCCATCATAGAAAAAGAAATAAAGGAATTTCTGGATTTGTATGGCAAGGATACAGACCCTACAGCATATCAGACTGCCATATATGAGATAAAGACAGAGGTGTCTGATTATAGCAGACTTATGGCATCTAAGGAAAAGGCAGATGAGGCACAAAAGAGATGTGATGAGCTTAAGGAGGCAATCGAAAATTACGGCAGGATAGTAGGCTATGATTTTGGTGACAATCTCATTGCGGATATTAACAGGATGCAGGCAAGTGCTTCTGAGTGCAGGCTGGCAGAGTCAACACTTGAGGGAGCCAGACAGAAGAAGCTCCGCTTTGAAGAGGCAAATGATATGGCAAAAATCACTGTTCCGGCAGAGTGCCCATACACACTGGATGAGCTAAATGGTCTGATAGGAGATGTGGACGCCCGTATGGATGAGATGAGGGATGCCATCCAGCAGTACAACAGACAGCTTGAGGACATGCAGGAGCAGCTTGATATGAGGGATGAGAAGGAGCTTGAGCTTGCCCATTCAATCGAGCAGCAGAATGAGGAAATCCACAGATATGAGGTCTATGAGACTACTGCTGACTACTTACAGATGGCCAAGGAGCAGTTTACAGCCAGATATATGGCACCTATCTCAAACGGCTTTAAGAAGTATTATGATATTTTAACCCACGACGAGGAGGAAAACTGGTCGGTGGATGCCAATATGAAGCTTCGTGTGAAGGAGCAGGGCGAGCTTAGAGATACCCAGTGGCTGTCGAGAGGCTGTCAGGACTTAATCGGTGTGTGTATGAGATTTGCACTGGTTGATGCCATGTATCCGGAAGAGAAGCCATTTCTCATACTGGATGACCCATTTGTAAATCTGGATGATGAGAAGCTTGCAAGGGGCAAGGAGCTTCTGATTGCACTTGAGCAGGAGTATCAGGCTATTTACTTTACCTGCCACGAGAGCAGGGAGTATAAGGAATAGGATAATACAGGCGGTTTATCACAAAAGTCTGTAAGCTGCATATCATAGCTGTGAGTATTATTAAGCGATGGAATACAGATATGCAGTTTATAGTGCCAGTAAGTGATGTAAATAACCCGCTAATACCGCCAGATGAGGTGAAAATCGTAAATGAGAGGTATCAGATATGGTATTACAATAATGATATGCTTCCGACCCTGTCCCTGAGGGATTACCCATATTCTAATATTCCAAAATGCCTTAGATTATGTGACAATCTTGCAGGAACAGGAATAATCAATCTACAAAACCAGCCCAACTTACAGCTTAAGGGACGGGGCGTTGCAGTGGCAATAATTGATACAGGAATAAACTATAGGGATTCTGCTTTTACTGATGAATACGGTAAGAGCAGAATCCTTTTTTATTATGACCAGGAGAGTCAGAGAGAGTATACAAATGCAGACATAGATAATGCTAACCAGGCAAATGGGACAGGGCAGGATGATGGCATACCCCTTGATACAAATGGCCACGGAACCTTTCTTGCCAGTGTGGCTTGTGGCAGGGAGGACGCTGTAAATGGCTTTGTGGGGGCGGCTCCTGAGGCAGGACTTGTTGTGGTAAAGCTTAAGCCTGCGGATAGTGAGCTCAGACAGTTTTTTTACATACCGGAGGAGGCAGAGGGCATCTATGCTGAGAGTGACATAATGCTTGCGGTGTCCTATTGTGTGAAAAAAGCATCGGAGCTTGGACTTCCCCTTGTCATATGCCTTGGAATGGGCAGCAATAACGGAAATCACAATGGGGATGGCTTTTTGTGTGATTATTTAAACAGTGTTGCATCTGACCTCATGCATGCTGTGGTGCTGGCAGCAGGAAATGAGGCGCTGGCAAAGCATCATTTCAGGGGAAGGGCGCAGTCTGTGCTTGAGCCTGAGAGGGTGGAGATTAATCTTGACAATGACAGTGAGGGCTTTTATCTGGAATGCTGGTGTCAGGCGCCGGAGCTTGTGAGACTTTCAATCCAGTCCCCTACAGGAGAAATCTGGCCGAGGGGGGCAGAGTCAGGCTATGACAGCATGGAGCATGTATTTATATTTGAAAATACAACAGTGACTATCGACTACAATTATACAGGCAGGCAGACCAGGGATATGATTATATTTGTTAGATTTACTAAACCGTCCAAGGGCATATGGACCTTAAGGATTTTACCGGAATACAGCATAACAGGCATATATGACATATGGC
>CAVFAM010000417.1:0-4436 GCA_963620375.1 Bacteroidaceae bacterium | reverse complement strand
GGACAGAGTGCAGCATGAAGGAAGCCAGACTCTACCTGTGTAATTACAAAAATCTATATGGTAATGAATATGGAGTCAATTTGTGGAATTATGATTTCGGGGAGAATTCTCTGGATGAATATGTGAAGGATGTCACAGTAGATGAAGCCACAAGGATAACCTGTATGTCTCTTTTGGCAGAGGAGCAGGAGATAAGCCTCACTGAGGATGAAAAGAAGCTGGCAGGAGAGGCTGCTGCGGAATATTACGACTCGCTTAGCGATGAGGAAAAAAGCTTCATAGGATTGTCACAGGCTGACACAAAGCAGATATATGAGAAATATGCCCTTGCCAATAAGGTCTACAATTCCATGACCGCAGGAGTTGATTCGGAGGTCAGTGACGATGAGGCAAGAGTCATGAATATCCAGCAGATTATTGTGTCTGATGAGGAGAAGGCTGATCAGGTTGAGGCTGCGCTTCAGTCGGGAGATGAGTTTGCCTCTCTGGCGGGCACATACAATGAGGCTGGCTCAGTGGAGGCTGACATAGCCAGGGATACATACCCGGAGGAAGTAGAAAATACAGCCTTTGAGCTGGAAAACGATGAGATTTCTGGTAAGATTGCAGCATCAGACGGCAGATTTTATTTTATAAAATGTATAAATAAGTTCGATGAAGAGCTTACAGAAAAGAATAAGGAGCATATACTTGAGAAGAGGGAAAAGGAGAAATTCTTCGATGCTTATAATGACTTTGTGGATAATGCAGAGTTTGAGCTGAATACACAGCTTTGGGATTCCATATCTCTTGTGGATGAAAAGGACATTACCACAGACTCTTTCTTTAAGGTATATGATAAGTATTTTGCAGGAGGAAACTAGGCAATGATTTGGTATATGGATTGGGAAATAAAGTTTTTAGACGCACTGCAGGGGATAAGAACACCGCTTTTGGATAACGTGATGGCGTTCTTATCTGACCTTGGAAATGCAGGCATATTCTGGATTGCCATTGGCTTATTATTACTTATCCCGAAGAAATCCAGAATGTATGGAGTCCAGATGCTTGCAGCGATGGCACTTACCTTTATCGTTGGCAATCTGATTCTTAAAAATGTATTTGACAGAATGAGACCCTGTCAGGTATTCGTGGACATGTACAATCTCACGGTAAAGATTCCTTTTGATTCATCTTTCCCGTCAGGACATACCATGAATGGAATAACCGGCTCAGTATCACTTTTATTTATGGATAAGAGAGTGGGTATTCCAGCCATAATACTTGCCCTGGCAATAGCCTTTTCGAGAATGTATAACTTCATGCACTGGCCAACTGATATAATAGGTGGTATCTGTATCGGTCTTGCCTCTGCAATATTCATGAACTGGTTATTTAAGAAAAAGGGCTGGACTAAATAAGTCCTAAGAATTTTTCATGGATTCTGGTATCGTCATCCAGCTCAGGATGAAAAGCCAGACCAATCTGATTTTTATATTGAACCGCAACGATTCGGCTGTCTACCTCAGCCAGAACCTTTGTGGATTTGGCATCCTTTACATAGGGAGCTCTGATAAATGTCATATCAAAGTCTCCTATACCGTCAAAGGGTGCTTTCTTTTTGAAGCTTCCAAGCTGTCTGCCATAGGCATTGCGCTCAACAACCACAGGGAGAGTACCTAAATACACATTAGGGTCATTGCTGATTTGCTCTGCGAGAAGTATAAGCCCTGCGCAGGTGGCAAGGGTTGGCATGCCATCATTTATCAGTTTTTTAATATCTGTAAGCATATCAAGCTCATTTAGGAGCTTGCCCTGGACAGTGCTTTCACCGCCGGGCAGAACAAGTCCGTCAATATTTCTTATATCATCCTTTTTCCGTAATTCAACACATTCTGCTCCAAGCCCCTCAAGCATTTTCTCATGCTCGATAAAGGCTCCCTGAACAGCCAGAATACCGATTCTCATTTTACTGTCCCCGCTCTTCCATGATAATTTTGATTTCGCTCTCGTTGATACCGACCATTGCCTCTCCTAAATCCTCAGATAACTCAGCAATTAATTTGGCATCAGTGTAGTTTGTTACAGCTTTAACAATCGCCTCAGCACGCTTTGCAGGATTGCCTGATTTGAAAATACCAGAGCCTACAAATACACCCTCAGCACCAAGCTGCATCATAAGGGCAGCATCAGCAGGAGTGGCAACTCCACCGGCAGCAAAGTTGACAACAGGGAGCTTGCCGTTATCGTGTACATAGAGCACTAAATCGTATGGAACCTGTAACTGCTTGGCAGCTTCAAATAACTCGTCTGGCTGCATAGAGACGATTCTTCTAATCTCAGAATTCATTTTTCTCATATGGCGGACTGCCTGAACGATGTCGCCAGTGCCCGGCTCTCCCTTGGTACGAATCATTGTAGCGCCCTCATTTATACGACGGAGAGCTTCACCTAAATCCCTTGCACCACATACGAATGGCACATTGAATTCCCTCTTATTGATATGGTATACATCATCAGCAGGAGAGAGCACCTCTGACTCATCTATGTAGTCGATTTCTATAGCCTGTAAAATCTGAGCCTCTGCAAAATGACCTATTCTGCATTTTGCCATTACAGGGATGCTGACAGCCTCCTGAATACCCTTAATCATCTTTGGGTCACTCATTCTTGATACACCACCGGCAGCTCTTATATCAGCAGGAATTCGCTCCAGTGCCATTACAGCGCAGGCTCCGGCAGCCTCTGCGATTTTTGCCTGTTCAGGTGTAGTTACGTCCATTATTACTCCGCCCTTAAGCATCTGGGCTAATCCTCGGTTAAGTTCAATTTGTGTCTGTGACATTTGGTCTTCCTCCTTGAAATATATCTGGAGCCATAATATAATAAAACTGGTTATAAAAAATACTCAAAACAAATAAAAAAAAGATACCAGATAGGAGAGCAAAAAGTGTTAACCTACAGCTTTGAAAATATAGAGGGTACCCTGTATGAATATGTGTATAACTGCATAAAAAATGACATTATAGAGGGAAACATAAAACCTGGAGACAAGCTGCCATCCAAGAGGAGCTTTGCGAGAAATAACGGCGTTAGTACCATTACGATTCAAAATGCATATGACCAGCTGGCAAGTGAGGGCTATATTTATGCAATCCAGAAGAAGGGCTACTATGTGTCTGATATAAGCGGCATAAATGTCCTGCCAAAGGACACAAGAATTGTTTTAGACATAAATATCCCAGAGGAAAAGCACTATGCCTATGATTTGGCTGGAAATAAGATGAGCCCGGAGAATTTTCCTTTTTCAATATGGGCAAAGATCACAAGAGAGGTCATATCTACAAGGCGGGATGACCTGATGAGAACATCACCTATGGCAGGAGTGCCAGAGCTTAGAAGCGCAATAGCAGAGCACCTAAAGTCCTTTAGAGGTATGCTTATAGACCCAAACCAGATTGTGGTTGGAGCTGGAACAGAGTATCTGTACGGTGTAATCGTCCAGCTGCTTGGCAACGACAAAATATATGCCATAGAAAATCCGGGCTACAAAAAGCTGGTAAGTATCTATAAGCAGTACGGAGTAAGCCCGGTATACGCAGACTTAGATGACAATGGACTGTCTGTGGAGGGACTGAATAAATATGGGGCAGAGATAGCGCACATATGTCCCAACCATCATTTCCCGACAGGAATAACAATGCCGGTCAGCAGACGCTATGAGATGTTAGCCTGGGCAAATGGAGATGAGAACCGCTACATAATAGAGGATGACTATGACAGTGAGTTCAGGCGAAATGGCAAACCAATCTCCACCCTCTTTAGCATAGATGCCTGCGAAAAGGTAATATATATGAATACTTTTTCAAAATCCCTGACACCCACCATACGAATGAGCTACATGGTGCTGCCTATGCATCTGGCAAACAGGCTCTATGAGAAGCTTTCCTTTTTGTCCTGTACTGTATCAAACTTTGAGCAGTACACGCTGGCAGAATTTATATCAAAGGGATATTTTGAAAAGCATATAAACAGAATGAGACTGTATTATCTGAGACAGCATGAAAAAATCAAGGATATAATTCAAAAAAGCAATCTGGGAAAGCGGTGCGAGATAATAGAAAATGATTCGGGACTGCACTTTATCATAAAGATTGACACGGGGATACCTGATAATGAGCTGGGGCAGAAGCTAAAGGAAAAGGGCGTGATGATACGTTCGCTGTCAGAGTATTATCTGAGGGAGGAGCAGGCGAAGGATCACTTGTATATAATCAATTACTCTAATCTGAATGAGGAGATACTAAGTGAGGCTTGTGAGAGGATTTATGGGTGTTTGGAGGAATGAATAGAGGAACATTAGTAAAAATCAACATATATAATGAGAGGCATGAATTCCATCAGGAGTTCATGCCTCTTGTCATTATAAAACATAGTGTATCCGCTGCTTGTCAAAA
>CAVFAM010000416.1:14245-27147 GCA_963620375.1 Bacteroidaceae bacterium | reverse complement strand
GTTTGAGAGTAGTTTCTTCTCTGCGCAGAGCGCATAAAAGAAACTGCTCGAGTTGTGCGCAGGCACCCCTAATCGGCATTTCCTGAGAAGGCTCCTAGTCCAACTAGGATGGTTAGCTGGTTGTTCGCATGAGGCGTACACATCCTATCCCCCTGTCAAATGCGGTTGAAGTACACCTTCCCTGAAGGTCAAATGCACTATCTGAAAAAGCTATGAGATTTACTTTAAGGGATGCAAAGGACACCTCTCTCCCCCTGCATACCCGAGCCGAACTGCTCGAGCCCAAAGTACAGAAAACCTGCCACTGGCAGCTTTTCTGCATACTAAGGCATACAAAGAGCGGCAGAATTATATCCAGCCCCCGTCAAGAGTGATGATTTGTGCATTGAGGTATTCTGGTGTGTTAAGGAGGGCAAGAACCATCTGCGCAACCTCAGAAGCCTCTCCAAAGCGTCCCGCAGGAATTTCCTCAGCAAGCTCAGCCTTCTCCTCAGGAGAAAAGCAGTTGTTCATGCTGGTATCTATGCAGCCGCAGGCAATGGCATTGACCTGTATGTGGCTTGGTGCAAGCTCCTTGCCAAGCGCTCTCGTAAAGGAATTGATGCCCCCCTTGCAGGCAGAATAGGCAACCTCACAGGATGCCCCTACATTGCCCCATACAGAGGAAATCTGTATGATATGCCCCCTCTTGTGTGAAACCATAGAAGGAATCACGCATTTTGAGGTGTAAAATACAGAGGACAGGTTGGTTGCAATAATTCTGTCCCAGTCCTCGGCAGACATATCGGAGAGCAGTCCCACCATGGATATGCCAGCATTGTTGATAAGCACATCAATAGAGCCGAAGTGCTTGAGGGTGTCAGAAACCATGGCGGAGACAAAGCTGTAATCGCCGACATCCCCTATGTGTGTGATGACATCAATATGATATTTTAGCCGAAGCCCTGCCGCAAGGCTTTCAAGCTCGTTTTGTGAGCTGTGGCAGCAGAGGCTTAGATTGTATCCGTTTTCTGCAAGGGCGATGGCGGTAGCTTCTCCTATGCCACGGCTTGCACCTGTAATAAGAGCTGTTTTACTCATAATCTACTCCTTATAATCAGCATAAGTGTCTTGCACTATGCGTTTGATTTTAGCTTATCTGGCTGCTTATAGTGCCATGCTTAAGTATATCATGTGCTGTCCCAAACTGCTACATTTACTAGACAAAAAGCATTCTGTGTGGTAAGATGGAAGCTACAAGGCATCATAATGACAACGGGGTGTGGCTCAGCTTGGTAGAGTGCTTGGTTCGGGACTAAGAGGTCGCGCGTTCGAATCGCGTCACCCCGATTATAAACAGAACGCTTATGCGTTCTAATTTTTTTGGAGGTATAAATAGTGAAGGATATAAATGAGCTGCTTGAGATTGCCCAAAAGTGCGAGCGGTATGAGGAATATGATTTAGCACTTAAATATTATAAAACTGTACTTGAAGCTTCACCAAACCTGCAGGCGGCAGAGGTCGGCATTGACAGGGTAAGAAGCGAGCTGGCAAAATGCGTATACTATGTAACTCCAGCCAGCTTTAAGCTCTCAGAGGGCAGAATCGAGCTGAGAAAAGGCTCTATTGTATTTATCAGTACCACAAGTACTGAGGCTGAATATCTGATAGAGGATATAGACAATATGAAGGTTGCTCTTGGAAGATTTGTATTCGATTATAAGGGAAAAACCCAGCCGGGATATAGCTGTAGAAGTGCAAAGAAGCTGATTGAGCTTATCAATGATGCCAAGGAGGGGAAATACCCTGGATTGAGCAGTGAGAAGAGCACAACACTTGAGAAATATATACATGACAATTTTACTCCTGACCAGAAGGAAGAGGCGATAATGTATTTTAAGGATATGTCAGGCTGCCTGTCTGAGGAAGCCAGAACTACAGTTGCCAGAATACTTGGATAAGGAGACCTGTTTTGAATATAATTGCACAGTGCTGTGGAATAGTAATAATGATTGTATTGCTGTTCTTTTATCAGGGAAAGAGAAGACTTAAATTAAATACAAGCCTTCTGTATAGATTTACATGGAATATAGTAGGGATATCGTTAATACTTGATATAGTATCACTGATTGGGATAACATATGCATATACGCTGCCAGTGATTTTGGTAGATGTGATATGCAAGGCATACCTGTGGAGCATAGTCATGGAAGCTCTGGGTGCCATGATGTATGTCTGTGTGGATGTGTACAAGAGCAAATCAATGGAGAAACGCTGGATGATTGGTTCCCTTGTGGCGGCTGCCATATGCACAGTCATCATATTCTGCCTGCCAATCCATATATACAATGACAACCACAGGATGTATACCTATGGTTCCAGCGTTATAGCTACATATCTGCTGGCAGCAAGCGTGCTTGTTGTAATAATATGCCTGGTTGGAAAATACAGGTCAGAGATTAATCCCCGCAGGAAACGTGGCGTGACAATCTGGTGGCTGCTCTGGATGATTGCAGCAACTATTCAGTTTTTTAATAATCAGCTCCTGCTTGTGAGCTTTGCAAGCGTGGTTGGTATGCTGATTATTTTTATATCAATGGAAAATCCCGATACTAATCTGGACAAGGATACAGGCTTGTTCAACTTAAATGGTCTGTTTTCATACATGAGACAGCTTCAGGGGATGGGAGAGGACGTGTCGGTTTTGTGCGTCAGATATGACAATAACCGTAACGGGAGCATGTCCTATGACATCGAGAAAGCCCTCATGATGGAAATTGTAAACTTCATGTATGAGACTCCTAATTCCATCGTGTTCAGAAGCTCTGCGACAGAGTTTATACTGGTATTTGAACACAAGGAGGATGCCAAGGCAGCGATTGCCAGAATAGAGGACAGGTTTGAGCGTCCTTGGGGAGACATCGAGTTTAGGATGTTTACTATTGACTGGGCACTCATAGAGACAACAGCACAGATTGAGAGGGCAGAGGATATTCTGCCATTATTCCAGTATGTGAGACAGAACAGGTCAAGCCTTGGAACTGACTCTGGTGTTATCATAGACAACGAGCTGATTGCCAGAATATATGAAGAGCGTGATATGGAAAATGAGATTGTTGAGGCTCTAAGAGAGGACAGGGTTGAGGTCTTTTATCAGCCTATATATTCTGTAAAGGGCAATGGCTTTTCCACAGCAGAGGCACTGGTCAGAATCAGGGACGAAGAGGGAGAGCTGATACCGCCGGGCAAGTTTATAGAGGTTGCAGAAAAGCGTGGTCTTATAATCAAGCTGGGAGAGCGTGTGTTTGAGTCAGTGTGTAAGTTTATAGTGGATGAGAATCCGCTGCAATATGGCATCGAGTACATAGAGGTAAATCTGTCAATTGTCCAGTGTGGATATGAAAAGCTTGCAGATGATTTTATCAGGATAATGGAAAAATACAAGGTAGATCCAAAACGTATTGTCCTTGAGATTACAGAGTCCGCATCTATAAAGCGCAAAAATATTCTGCTTGAGAATATGAGAAAACTCAGGGAAAAGGGCGTGAGATTTGCCCTGGATGATTTTGGCACAGGACAGTCGAACCTCAACTATATAGTTGAAATGCCTGTGGACGTGGTCAAGTTTGACAGCACTATGACCAATGCTTATTTTGAGGATGACAAGGCAAAATATGTCATGGATGCAGCCATGCAGATGATTCAGGGCATGGATTTGGAGATTGTCTCAGAGGGTATTGAGCAGCATGACCAGTACCATGAGATGAAGAGACTGGGCATTGATTATGTGCAGGGATTTTATTTTTCAAAGCCTATTGGGGCGGAGGAATTTATACATCTGCTTAGGAAAAGCAGTAAAAATAAGTAATAATGACAGGATAGAGAAAGCAAAAACAAGGCTTTCTCTATTTTTTTGCCCTTTTATGTAAATTTAAAGTAAATTTTAGGTTGGCTTGATAGACTTCTACTTGTAAAGGAGGTAGGGCATGGCAAACCAGACTATTTTTAAACGATATGAGATTAAGTATATGCTAGATACCAATCAGCTGTCCTTGCTTAAAAATGAAATGAAAAATTATATGATAGCTGATGAACACGGCAAGAGTACAATATGCAGTTTATATTTTGATACACCGCAGTACCTGCTGATTCGCAGGTCGATGGACCATCCTATGTACAAGGAAAAGATAAGGCTCAGAAGCTATGGGGTGGCAGATAAGGATACAACAGTATTTGTTGAATTGAAAAAGAAATATGACTCTGTTGTATACAAGAGAAGAGTTGCGATGACAGAGACTGAGGCGTGTGATTATCTGTTAAATCACAGACAGGTAATGGATACACAGATTACAAGAGAAATCGATTACTGTATGGATATGTATAAGGGAATTGCCCCGGCAATGCTTTTATCATATGAGAGAGAAGCCTATTACGCAAAGGACGACCATGAGTTCAGAATTACATTTGACCAGAATATCTTGTGGCGCAATTATGACTTATCTTTGTGTGAGGGAATTTATGGCAATCCAATATTAAAGGACAATCAGGTGCTGATGGAGGTTAAAACAGCAGGGGCTATTCCTATGTGGATGGTCAGATTTTTAAGGGATAATGGAATCTATAAGACATCATTTTCCAAGTATGGCACAGCCTACAGAACCTTATACAATAGCACAGACAATCTGCTGGGGCTTGCAGCAAGTGAGAACAGCCCGAGAGGATATAAAGAAAAGACAGAGAGAGCAAAGGGAGGATTAATAAATTATGCTTAGCAGTATTTTTACAGGATTATTTGACACAACAGCGACATCGGTGATATCGGTTTCACAATTTGTATTGTGCATAGCAGTTTCACTTGTTATAGGAGGAGGACTGGCGTGGGTATATACCTTCAGGAGCAAGTATACAGCCAGCTTTGTCGTAACACTTGCAATGCTTCCGGCAGTTGTCTGCATAGTGATTATGATGGTAAATGGCAATGTAGGCGCTGGAGTAGCTGTAGCAGGAGCATTTTCCCTGGTAAGGTTCCGTTCAGTACCGGGAACAGCAAAGGAAATCGGAACAATTTTCCTTGCAATGGCAGCAGGGCTCATTGCAGGAATGGGTTATCTGGGATATGCCGTATTATTTTCAGTCATAATGGGAATAGTTATGCTTGTGCTTAATATTCTGGGTGTGGGAACCCACCAGAAGGAGTCAAAGGATAAGACACTTAAGATTACAATACCAGAGGATTTGAACTATGGCAGCGCATTTGATGATGTATTTGAAAAATATACAGACAAATGCGAAATCGTATCAGTCAAGACATCAAACATGGGAAGCTTATACAGGCTTACATATCACCTTAACTTAAAGGACAGCAGTGATGAAAAAGCATTTCTGGATGAGCTTAGATGCAGAAATGGAAACCTTGAAATAAGTATTGCACGTCAGGAGATGAATGTTAATGAGTTGTAGAAATAAGAAAATCAGAGCCATGCTTGGGGCATTTGTGCTCACCGCCTCTATGACAGTTACGGCTGTGGGCTGTGGCAGTACATCTAATGCTTCTACAGAGACAGCGGATGCTGCCACAGAGACACAGGCTGAGTCGGACATAGATGGAATACTTGATTCCTCTGATATGTTTACCAATCGTGATAAGGAGATTGGCTATGATGAGGAATCTGCTATAGCCATTAATCTGAGCGATGGAGCAAGCACAGCAGACTCGGACAGCGTGGTTATAGATGTAGACACAATTACAATCACAGAGGAAGGAACCTATATTTTGTCAGGCAGCCTCACAAATGGTCAGGTAATAGTGGAGGCAGAGGATGCCAAGGTACAGCTTGTGCTTGACAATGCGGATATCACCTGTGAGACATCGGCTGCCATATATGTGAGAACAGCTGATAAGGTATTTATAACAACAGCAGAAGGCTCAGAGAACACAGTATGTACAAGCGGTGAATTTGTTGCAATAGATGATAATAACATTGATGCAGCAATATTTTCAAAGAGTGATTTGACACTGAATGGGGCAGGAAGCCTCGAGGTCACATGCACAAATGGGCATGGAATAGTGTCAAAGGATGATTTAGTAATAACAAGCGGCACCTATGTAGTCGATGCAGGAAGCCATGCCCTGTCAGGCAAGGACAGTGTCCGAATAGCAGGGGGCAGCTTTGAGCTGACAGCTGGCAAGGATGGCATACACAGTGAGAATACAGATGATGAAGAAAAAGGCTTTGTATATATAGAAAACGGCAGCTTCACAATCACAAGTGATGGCGATGGAATAGACGCATCCTATGTTGTGGAAATAGTGGACGGAAGCTTTGACATAACTGCTGGTGGCGGCTACGAAAACGGCAGAGACCATACAGATAATGACATGATGGGCGGACCTGGCAATATGGGTGGTCAGAAACCAGATGGAGACTTTGGAGATGGAGAGGCACCAAGTGACATGACGCCACCAGATGGAGACAATGCGCCAAGTGATATGGCACCACCAAATGGAGAGAAACCAGATGGCAAGACATCATCAGATAATACAACTACTACAGACTCTGACAGTGACAGCATCACAGAATCAAATTTTGTTATGCTGAGTGCAGGCAGTGACACAAGTTCAGATGACGCTGTGACAGATGACACAGAAAGTTCTGCAGGCGCAACAACTGACGAAAGCACAGCAGACAAAGCAGGTACAAAAGATGCGGAAAGCTCAGCAGATGCAGAAAGCACAGCTGACACAGACAGTGACAGTACCACAAGCACCAAGGGTATCAAGGCAGATGGAACCCTCCAGATTTTAGGTGGTACCTATAACATTAATTCCGCAGATGATGCCTTCCACACAAACTCCACCATTGAGGTGCGTGATGGCAATATAGAAATCGCAACAGGCGATGACGGTATGCACGCAGACGATGCCCTTGTTATAAGCGATGGCGAAATCAATATCACAGAGAGCTATGAGGGAATCGAAGGACTTACAATTACCATAGATGGCGGAAATATAAGCATAGTGTCAAGTGATGATGGACTCAATGCAGCAGGAGGGGCAGATTCAAGCGGCTTTGGCGGCATGGGAACAGATATGTTTGCAGTAAATGATGATATCTGGATGGAAATCAATGGAGGTTATCTCTATATACTTGCCGGCGGAGATGGTGTGGATTCTAATGGAAATCTCACAATCAATGGTGGAGAAGTATACATTGACGGTCCTTCAGATGGAGGAAATTCTGCGATTGACTATGGTGATGGAGCTTGTGCATATATCAATGGTGGAACTGTGGTAGCTGTTGGAAGCAGTGCAATGGTTGAGGATTTTGACGATTCATCTGAGCAGGGTATTATGTCAGTATCAGTAGATACTGGAAATGCAGGGGATGAGATAAAGCTTTTAGACAGTGATGGAAATGAGCTTATAAGCTTCACCGCAGCCAAATCCTACGATGCGGTAATTATATCCACAGCGGACCTGACTGCAGGCGAAACCTACACTCTTGTGACTGGTGAAAATGAGACTACAGTTGAGATGGACTCAGCTATATATTCAAATATAAGCAGACAGCAGGGCGGTTTTGCAAAATAAGATGATTAGAGGGAGATGGTAAATTCAATGGATTTACCATCTTCACTTTTTGCCGATACTTTTCCGTTATGAGCCTGTACTATGGCTTGTACAACAGAAAGACCTATTCCAAATCCGCCGGTCTTTGAATTTCTGGACTTATCAATTCTATAAAATCTCTCAAACAAGTAATCAAGCCTTCCGGCTTCAATTTCATCAACAGTATTCCAGACAGATAAAATCTTAGTTTTTCCATTTGCACCTATAGAAAAATCCAGTCTTATAGCTCCCTTATCAGATGAATATTTTATGGCATTGTCAAGCAATAAGGAAACCATTTGTCTGATATTGGTTTCGTTGCCAGTGTATGAAATATCAGGTGCAACAGATATTTCAAGGCTTTTTCCCTTGGATGCAGCAACCGTCTCAAAAGGCATGGCCGTGTCAAGGATTGCATCGGATATATTAAAATCAAGCATTTCAAGCCTGGTGGCATCCTCATCCATTCTCGACAGAAAAACCAGTTTTTCAGTGAGGGAGGTGAGTCGGGCTATCTGTTTTCTGATGCTTTCAGTCCATTCATTTTCACCCTCCATCATTTCAAGCACCTCAGTATTGGCATCTATAATAGTAAGAGGGGTCTTAATCTCGTGGCTTGCGTCTGTGATAAAGCGTTTTTGCTTCTCGTAGCTTTCTGCCATAGGCTTGGTCACTGTCTTTGAGAAAAAGCAGACCAGGATAAATACAACAAACAGTCCGATTAAGCTTATACCGACACTTGCCAGTGCGTAGTTTTTTATGGTCATAAGCTCCTTTGAGCAGTTGATAAAGACGTACAATACCATATCGTCACCACTGGTATTGGTGGTGGAGATGGAGAGGTACTTGTACTGGTCGATAAAGCCCTTTGTCCTGTCCTTGGCGTACAGGCTTGTGGCGTATTCGCTTGCTTCTGAGGTTGACACGGAGGCAATTCTTCCGGTGTCTATTGTGGAGACCTTGCCATTTTCGTATAGGAGCACGGAGAAATATCTGGTTTCAAAAGGAGTTTCCTTATCTATGCCGTGCTTTCCGTACTGGTCATCAAAGCTGCTGCCTGAGTCCGGGGCTGGCGGAGCCGGAGAGTCATCGGGAGCAGTTGAACCATCAAGAGCGGTTGAATTACCTGGGGACATATCAGCCGCAGAGCCGGCAAGAGCTTCGGTTGAATTATCAGGCGCAGCAGGGACATTTCCATCATCATTCATATCTGGAAAGGTTCCGCCATTGTATGCGATAAGCTCAAGCCTTGCGTCAAGGTTAGCATTTGTATTGATGTAGTTTGCAATATTTATGGCACCTATTATCACAAATAAAACCAGTGCGGTTGAAAGCATTGCTATAGCTATAAATTTTTTCCTGAGTGTTCTAATCATTTTTTACCCTCCAGAGAGTAGCCTAAGCCTCTTGTAGCCTTGATGCTGACACAGGAATTAAGGCTTGATAGTTTTTTTCTCAGATAGGAGATATTTACCCAGACTACATTTAGCTCTGTGTCGCTGTCAAAGCCCCATATCCTGTCCATAAACTGGTCGACAGAGATTATCTGCTTAGGGTTCGACATGAGCATTTCAAGCATCTGGTATTCCTTGCTTGCAAGCCTGACTTCCCCGCTGCCACAGGACAAGATATATGTGGTGCGGTCGAGAGAAATATCCTCAAAGGTGAGTACAGAATCCGTTGTCTCTGCCTTGCGCCTTGTCATGGCACGGATTCTTGCCAGAAGCTCCTTCATGGAAAATGGCTTTGTCAGGTAGTCATCGGCTCCACAGTCCAGCCCTGCAACCCTGTCATCTATCTCTGCCTTGGCGGTCAGCAGGATAACCGGGACAGAATTGCCCTCTTCCCTGATTTTTTTAAGGACTGTAAGCCCGTCCATCTTGGGCATCATTATATCAAGGATTGCACCGTCGTAGTTTTCTGTCTCCAGATAGTCCAAAGCATCCTGACCATTGTAGACAGCGTCCACAGAATAGTTGTTGTGCTTTAGCACTGCAACCAGTGCCTTGCTTAAATCTTCTTCGTCTTCTGCCAGTAAAAGTCTCATGGGATTCCTCCGTAAAATACATATGATACCTAATTTTAGCATGGAAAATTGCGAAATGCTATAATTATGGGAACCAAAAGAGGGGGAAATTTATCTTATATATGTAAACAGGAAAAAACTAAACTTCCCAATCAGGGTTTGTGTAAATCAGCAGATTGTCGAAAGTTTATGAGGGAAGTTTGGGGCAGATGTATAAGGTGAGGTATTTTACTGAGGAGGTAAACATTTACACTGACTGCTTTTCGGGATATAATGAGTGCAAGTGAGTCAACATGCTTGCATGATTGACGAACGACGAATGTTGATCATGAACTGATTTTGTTCATGATATAATATAAAAGAAATTAGGTGAAGGTGAGGTAACTGCTATGATGTACCCATATATGACACTTGCAGATGATACAGAGATTGTTCATTCGCAGATTATACAGGAAGATGGCATAAAAAAGGTATATGTTAATTTTGAAAGACCAACAGAACAGGGATTTGATTCCGCAAGATGCGAGCTGCCAAATTATAAATGGATAGAAAGAGAGGGCTATTTGGATGACGAAATAGCTTTGTTTGAGCAGTTTTTGCACAGTAATGCACACCTTATTTATAAATATGCTGAGAATGGAGGAGTTCAGATTGCCTAAACTATTTATGGTAAGTGGGTATATTGTGTATTTTTGGTCTAATGAGGAAGGCGAACCGATTCATGTTCATGTTTCTAAGGGAAAGCCGTCACCGAATGCAACTAAAATCTGGCTGACAAGGGCAGGAGGCTGCATTGTTGCAAGTAATGGAAGTAATATACCTAATAAAGAATTAAATGAACTGACAGATATTATTTCAGCGCAGTTTTTTATGATATGCTCAAAATGGAAACAGTTTTTTATAACAGATACAATTAGTTTTTATTGCTAAAATGTTGTGGAGTGCTTTAGGGCACTCCATTTTTTATACAATATGCAATCAAATAATAAGTCACGACATTATATAGGTGAAAGCAATTTCATCGATGAAATCTTTTATTCCAGTCGGAGGACAATCTCACGACTGAGATATACGCTCTGCGAGGGAGAATATGAAGCTTGAACAAATAGAAAAATGTATAAGAGAATACGGAGACGATATATACAGGTTTTGTTATTTCCTGACCGGGAGCAGGGAGGCGGCAGACGATTTGTATCAGGAGAGTTTCCTTGTAGCACTGGAAAAGTCAGTGCCCATACCAGAGGAAAAGGAAAAAAGCTATCTGATGGGCATAGCGGCAAATATCTGGAAAAACAAATGGCGCAAGAAAAAGCGCAGGTCATTACTGGCAGATTCGGTGCATATTGGTGCTGAACCCATTGCGGATAAGACAGATTTACTGCAGGCTTATGTGGATAAGGAGACAGCGGAGCTGGTTTTATCCGTAGTGAATGACCTGCCAGAAAGATACAGGATAGTTGTGCTCATGTATTACAATGGGCAAATGACAACAGGGCAGATAGCAGAGGAATTAAAAATCAGCAAGGGAACTGTGACCAGCAGATTGATGCGTGCCAGAGACATAATTAAAAAAGGTTTGGAGGCAAGAGGATATGAGCGATAAAAATAATGAAATAAATACTGAAACCAGTCTGGATGAAATTTTATATCAATCATTAAGGGGGGAGGTGAAACCAGCCCTGTCTTTGAACCAGAGGATTTTAGACGAGGCAAAGGAGATGCATATGAAAAAATATAATAGGCATATTAACTGGGTAAAAGCAGCGGCATTTGCAGCTGCCATAGTTCTGGCAAGCGGCGGTACTATTTATGCGGCACAATACCTGTTTAAGGGTTCGTTGGCATTGGGAGATAAGGAAATATCACAGGATATTGAGGGAATTGCTGTAAATGGTCTGACCGCAGAGGAGCTGAACAGGTCATACCAGACAATTCCAGAGGTTGAGGAAGTGCTTGGGGTTAAGCTTTTAAAGAGCGATAAGGCGGCAGAGACAGAGATACCATATCTGACAATTAATGAGTTTGATGATGATGGTACGAGAATATGCAGTGTGTCGGGAGAATGGTATTATGTGAATGATATGGAGGCAGACTTAGCCCAGGACGAAACGGGTCACATCTGGAAAACGGTGGGAGACAGACCTTATGAAATCAGCTATGAAGCAAAAATGTACGCAGGGTCAGACTCAGATACAGGACTTGAGGATGAGTATGACAGCTCTGCCTTTGTAGAAAATTACACCACACAAAAGGGGCTTACAGCCTATGTGTTTACATTCGGTGGAGAGTATAATGCTTATATAACTGATAACAATGTTATATACACATTCATGGTCAGCTCAAGCTTTGATGAGAGGGCTGGTTTACAGGAGCTGGAGCGGTTTTTGGATACATTGAATTATTAATGTATATGTGCAGGCATTGACAATATAATATGTTTCAGATAATATACTCGTAAGAAACTAACTTACGAGTATACTTATGTTGAGGCGATTAAAATGAGCAAATTTTATTGTAGAGAAAATGAGCTTAGAAAACTAAACAAGAGATATGCGGATGATAAGTTTGAGTGCATTATAATTTATGGCAGGAGACGTGTTGGAAAGACGGCATTAATTAATGAATTTTGTAAAGATAAACCAACTATTTTTTTCTCAGCCCTAAATACAACAGGCAAGGAAAATCTGGAGGCTTTGTCAAAGGCAATAATGAATTTTGAGCGCCCGGGAGTGGATAATGTACCTGAATTCAAATCCTACGACAGTGCATTAGATGAATTGACAGCACTTTCAAAGGATGAGCGGATAGTATTTGTAATTGATGAATATCCGTATCTGGCAAAGGCAAAACCAGCTATATCTGCAATGCTACAGCATATTATCGACCATAAGTGGACTGAATCTAAAATGTATCTCATACTTTGTGGTTCGTCTATGAGCTTTATGGAAAATCAGGTGCTGGGAAAAGAAAGTCCTTTATATGGTAGAAGAACCGGACAGTTTAAAATTGAACCCTTGGATTATAAAGAGACAGCCATGTTTCATCATAAACTTTCATCGGAGGATAACGCTTTAATTTATGGAATTACAGGCGGGGTTCCACATTATATAAATAAGCTTGATGTGAAAAACAGTGTGGATGAAGCTTTGCTGGATAATTTATTTGACCGTTCAAGCTACTTGTATGAGGAACCTGAAAATCTGTTAAAGCAGGAGCTTAGGGAGCCTGCTATCTACAACGCAATTATAAAGGCTATTGCAGAAGGGGCATCCCGCTTGAATGATATA
>CAVFAM010000416.1:0-14210 GCA_963620375.1 Bacteroidaceae bacterium | reverse complement strand
ATTATAAAGGCGATTGCAGAGGGAGCATCCCGCATGAATGACATAAAACTGAAGGTAGGAGAGGACAGCGCAGTTGTAGCGAAATACTTAAAAACGCTAATAGGTCTTGGCATCGTAAAAAAAGAGACACCTATCACTGAAAAACCCGGCAAAAAAACTATTTATTTACTGGCGGACAACTTTTTCAGATTCTGGTATAGATTTGTACCGGTTAATATGAGTGCAATTGATTCGGGCAGAATCACAAAATTATATGAGCGGTCAGTGAAGCCGCAGCTTCCTGATTATATGGGACTGACATTTGAAAAAATGTGTATGGATTATCTGCTTTATTATGATGAAAACCTACCTATTGAACTTAGCGGGATAGGTCAATGGTGGGGAACTGATTCTGTCAGAAAGAAGCAGATACAGATTGATATTGTAGGTACACCGGTTGAAGGAAATGATTACATTATTGGTTCATGCAAATACAAAAATGAGAAAATCGGTTTGGATGAACTTGAATTGATTAAGGACTATGCATCCGTATTTGGCAGAGGAAATACTTATCATTACTATATATTTTCCAAGGGTGGATTTACAGACGGACTTCTAAAAGCTCAGGAAGAGGGAGAAGTACACTTGATAACATTGGAAGATATGTATTGATTACAGGGAAAGACAAAACATGAACAATTTACAAATAATCCACGAGGACAACGACATAATAGTCTGCTACAAGCCATCAGGCGTAGCGACCCAGACTAAGAGGCTTGGGCAGCAGGACATGGTAAGCCTCCTGAAAAACTACAGGGCAAAAAAGAAAGAGCCACCATACATTGGCGTGGTTCACAGGCTGGATCAGCCGGTCGAGGGCATTATGGTCTTTGCAAAAAATGAAAAGGCGGCTGCAAATCTCTCAAAGCAGGTGGCAGGAAGAAGCATAGGCAAGTATTATTATGCAATAGGGCAAATCAGTGATGGGCAAGCGGCGGTGCAGCAGGCTGAACCGACAGTACTGA
Organism: Bacteroidaceae bacterium; assembly: GCA_963620375.1. GTDB lineage: Bacteria > Bacillota > Clostridia > Lachnospirales > Lachnospiraceae > Roseburia. The sequence goes on along the minus strand of CAVFAM010000416.1, from coordinate 13,206 downwards.
CAGATTACATGACCTTTGACACCAGAACAAATGTCGGACGGATTTTACCGCAAAAGCCAGATGCCGCCCAGCTGAAAAAGGACAAAAACATCAAGAAGGCTGAGCTTGAATACACAGTGATAGATGTGAAGGATAAGCTTGTCTGTATGGATATAAAGCTCCACACAGGACGCCACCACCAGATACGCTTGCAGATGGCACATGCAGGCATGCCTCTTGTGGGCGACAGCAAATATGGTGTGGCAGAAAAGGGGCAGCAGCTTGCCCTGTGCTCTTACCGGCTGGAATTTACCCATCCTACAAGTGGCAGGGCGCTTGACTTTGAAATCGCACCCCGCAATGAGTTATTTGGCTGGTGCAGATTAGGCTGAAAACTGCAAGCATAGAGCTGAATATCAAATTGGTAACAGTTCACAGATGAAGACTGCACTGCAGGCGGCAAGGGCAACCACAGTGAGGCTTTTGCCCCGCAGTGCAAAAATCACAGCTACAGCCAGTCCCACAAAGGCAGACACCATACTGTCAGTTGCATACAGCACAGCAGGAAAAGTCATGGCTGTAAGCACTGCATATGGTATGTAATACAAAAAGGACTGTACAAATCTGTTGCTTATTTTTTCTTTGATTGCAACAAAGGGAATAACCCTTATCAGGTATGTGCTGACGCACAGTATAAGCAGATATATAAAAAACTGGGTCATATCAAGATTAATTTTCATCATTATCCTCCTCAACAGGGAAAAGTACTGCGCCCACAACGGCTGCAAGAATGGCGCAGATTGTAATTGCAATACCGCTTGAAATCTTTGACAGTACAGGCAGATAGTAGAAGCCACAGCTGCATATCAGGGCAAGGCAGACTACAAACACCACAGCCTTTGATTTTTTCGCCTCTGGAATGACGATTGCCACAAACATTCCATATATAGCCAGAGACAGGGCACTCATCAGCCTGTGGGGCAGTACACTGCCAAGGATTGAGCCAAACAGGGTGCCGAGCGACCAGCCCAGGTATGGCAGCACGCACAAGCCAGAGAAAAAGCTTCTGGTGACGGAGTCCTCCTGACTTGCCACAGCAAAAATCTCATCTGTCATCAGAAATCCCAGAATCCATCTGTATATTCCCTTAAATTTTGCATCCGCCTTCTGACCAATCGAAATCGACATAAATGAGTAGCGGATATTTATGGTAAGCTGTGAAATTAACATTTGAATATACTGTCCCGGGTGCATCATAACCCCAAGCCCTGCAAACTGACCGGCAGAGGTCACAGTGGTCATGGATATAAGGGTAGCCTGCCACCAGGACAGCCCATAGGACACAGCCATAATGCCGAAGGTGAAGGATACAGACAGATAGCCAAGTCCTATTGGAAAGCCGGCTATAAGCCCTCGTTTAAAATTGTTCATGTTTTCTCCTTAATCATTTGTGATTATAAGCATTATATATCATTATTTTTTAGAAGTAAAACTGCACTCAGTGGCTTTACTTATCATACCAATCTTGTTATAATTTACTGTAATAGTGGGCTTTGATGTGCCTGCTCTGGAGCGTGAAAATAAAATGTGGGATATTGTACAGCAGGGGCTGTATGAAAAGGAGATTACAGATGAAGCGAAGAAATATGAAAAACAGAATCTTTGCACCAATAATGGTGATGGGGCTGTTAGTAGGAGCAACCCCATGGATTCCGGCAGACACAGTAAAGGCAACAACAGTTGGGGAAGAGATAGACAATACAGCAGGCACAGCTGAAAATGCTGAGGCAGCAGATGATACAGCAGGCACAGTGGATAATGCGGAAGCTGCAGACGCTGCAACAGACACAGTGGAAAATGCAGAAGCTGCAGACGCTGCAACAGACGCAGTGGAAAATGCAGAGACTACAGATGATACAGCAGGTACAGTTGATAATGCAGAGACTACAGATGCTTCAGAAAACACAGAGGCAGTTCAGACTACAGAGTCAACAGAGATATCAGACAGTGATTACGGTATAGCTGTGACAGCCCTGCCGGCTGAGACAAATGCACGATACGATGGCATTACCATAGATGGTGACTTCTCAGACTGGGATGCAGTTACAAAATATGAGATAAACGAAAACAAGGGCTGGGATACAGTAGACCAGATTGCCATGGTATGGGATGGCGATATGATATATTTGTATTTCATGGCAAATGGCAATGGAGATGGAACAGGCGACTGGGCTTCTGTTACAGGAGCAGGACCTAATAACAATGGCCAGTTCGCCATAACTACAGACCTCGGAAAGACCTTGCTTGTCCAGCTCAGCAGAGATAATAATGGCAGTGTGGCTGGTGTAGATGGTGCATCAGCTGCTGTAAACAGTACAGACTGGTTTGGAGCCCCATTTATGTGGGAGGTTTCCATCCCTGCAAGTGCCCTGCCAGCATATAAGAACACAATATCCTTTGGTATGTATTTACAGGAGCCTGTCATAAGAGATGTAGCAAATCTTAAGGGTGATGATTCTGGAGAGGACAAGAGCTTTAACGGTGTGAAAATTGATGGAAACTATGGTGACTGGGAGTATTACCCACACACCACTATCCAGTATGCAACACCTGGAACACATGACCATGTGGTAGATGCAGAGGGAGCGCTTTACTCAGCAGATGGTATTGTATATGCCCATGCAGCTACTGGCATGCCAGCACATCTGGGTGAAGCTGGTGGAGAGTTTACAAGCGCAGTTACAATCAGACTGAACAGGAAAAATAATTTTGAATTTTATCCTCAGTTTGTAGCGGTGGACAGTGAGGGAAATATCAATTACAATCCACAGCTTTCAGGACTTGCAAGAGGTACATATGAGTTTTACCTTATTGATTCACAGGGCTGGAAGACAGCAACCAATATATCCCAGCTTGCTACAGAAGAGGGAAGGGCACAGTACCACAATGCAATATGCGGACATATGTATCTGACAGTAGGGGTATCACAGGATGATATGGAGTTTGATCTGGATTTAAGCCTCGTTGCAGAGAGAATAACAGAGAAGCTCAGCCAGCAGGGCAAAAAAGTAAGCATATCAGCAGATGATATAAGGACAGTTGAAGCCCAGTGGGGAAGACTTGGTCAGCAGTGGGTATCTACAGCAGGTACATCTACAGGCACATGGCTGGGACTCATAATCTGTTTTGCAGCAGTAGGTATTTCAGCAGGAGTGTCTAAGCGCAGAAAGAGGATAGCAGGATAATGATATACATATTAGCACTTGTATTGATATGTTTATGGCTATATCTCTTATATGCCACAAATAAGGCAGAACTTAATTTCTGGCATTTTATAGTGGGGGCGGCAGGACTCTTCATCATTATGATGTTTACTGTCCGCCCACTTCTTACGGAACCTCTTGCCAGAGGAGTTGCAGCTATTGCAGGACTGTTTGGCAGCCTGACAGATACATTTTCGCCATTTTTCAGATATGGTATATTGTTTGTAGACTCGGCTGCTGGAGCCATAACATTACAGATAGACTTTGAATGCTCTGGAATAGTTGAAATCATGGCATTTTTGTCATTACTGGTGTTTTTCAGGGTATACTCTAAGGCAGAGAGAATAATTGTTGGTATTATAGGTGTGGTATATATAATGCTTGCCAATGCCCTGAGGATTATTATTATCTGCGAGATGATACATTTTATGGGTTCGGGTGTGTATTATATGGCTCACACCATAGTTGGCAGATTAGTGTTTTATGCTTTATCAGTCATGCTGTACTTCTATGTCTTTACCAAGCCGCAGATTGTACACATGAAGATTGGAAAATTCAAGTATGGGGATCATTGAAAAATTAGTCAATTCTTTCGTGTTTTGGGCAGCATGGATAGTGATTCCGCTTATCATGGAGATAATTCCATCTATCGGAAGTGCAATTATCCTGTTCAAGCGAAGATATTTTACCAAGCAGGTTGTAAAACCGATTATATATCCGGAGATTTCTATTATAGTACCTGTGTATAATTCACAGGATACACTGGAGGCGTGTATCAGGTCTATCAATGACTGTTCATATCCTAATCACCAGATAAGGGTATTCCTTGTAAACAATCAGGGCAGGGACAACAGCTTCCAGATATATACAGAGTGTCAGAAGAAATACCCGGACCTTATAATGCAGTGGTTAAATGCAAATCAGGGTAAGTCGAGAGCGCTCAATCTGGCTCTTTACAATAGTGAGGGAAAATACATTATACATATTGACAGTGATGGAGTATTGGAGAAAAATGCCCTCACCAATATGGTAGATAAGTTTGAATCAGACTCTAAAATCAATTGTATGACTGGCGCAATAATGATTCAGCCAGAATTAGTTGATGCGTACCCGAGAGGTATTCACAGACTCTTTCGTGAAATGGAATTTATGGAATATGCCCAGGCTTTTTTGGCTGGAAGAAACTACGCTTCGGAGCTGGATGCAATTTACACAGTGTCCGGAGCTTTTTCTGCTTTCAGAAAATCAGCCATACTCAAGTCAAGGCTCTATAATACGGAGACACTTGCCGAGGATACGCAGATTACATTCCAGATGCGTTATCTGCAGGGAGAGCGTATCTATATGAGTGAAAACTCAATATTCTTTGTCGACCCTATTGAAAATGTGGACAAGCTCTACACCCAGCGTCAGCGCTGGCAGAGAGGCAGTCTTGAGGTTTCCAAAATGTTTGTGGGAAACAACATGAAGCCGGGTCAGCTGTTTACGGATGTGTCTGTAAAGACACTTATGTACGACCATACATTTGCCTTTCCACGTATCATATGGTATCTGGCTTTGATTTGCCTTATGTTTGTAGGATACTCGGCAGGCACGGTAGTTCTGGCTACAGTAGTCCTGTTTGCAATGTATACAGTGTGCGGTTATCTGTATTATTTTTCGACGGTTGGTTTCCTGAAGGACTTCCCCGAGGTCAGAAAATATTATGCTAAAAAATGGTGGATAGTTCCCCTCCTGCCTTTCTTTAACTTTGTGGTGTTCTTTATCAGATTTGCAGGAATTATAAACAGCATAAATACAGACAGTGCATGGAAGACCAGAACCCTGTCAGATGAGAAAAAGGCATTCTGGGATGAGGTCAAAAATGATTTTTCCAGATTTTTTCATGGCATAAAGGTGCTCAGGGATAAAGTGAACAATGATACAGGAATATAGAGGAGCAGATAAACCCTATGAAAACTCGCAGCAGGAAGCAGAAGAAAATAAAAAGAATAAATGCGTGGGCTGTTATTATTGCAGTAATTTTGTTTGTCACGGTTATTGCAGTTTCGTCATGGATGCAGCTTAAAAAGTATGAAAAGGGCATACTCAGCGTGTATGCAAAACAGCAGGATGGTTATGTACAGCTTGTGCTTGACCAGATTAATCTACAGGATAACAGGGCAGATGAGGAGATTGTGGAGGATATACTGGGTACACTTGATACCTCAGACAGCCACTACTGGACCTTGTCAGAGCAGAATTCCCTGATTTTTGTAAAGGATGTGCTGGAGACAAACCGGTTTAAGGGCTTTACCACTGAGACCTATTACAGGTCAGACAGTGCAGATTCTTTTCTGAGCAGCCTGCAGGAGAACCGTGTCACACATGCGACTATCGAGATAAATGACAGGCAGTATGTGGCATCGGGTGTGAATTTTTCATACAATGACAAAAATTACAGGATGTGTCTCCTCTCGGGAGTGGATTCTATTTTAGACCAGAATGATTACCTGAATGCCAAGATCTGTCTGGTGCTTCTGGTGGTTATAGGCTTTGCAGTAATCATAGTGGGTGGTGTGCTTCTCGCCATACAGACTGAGAGATGGTATAAGAAGTATGATGATACCGATAAGGAAAATCTGGCTCTGGTTAAGACTGTTGAGGAATTAAACAGGGAGCTGACCAAGAAGATGATGTATGACGCTACCAGAATGGCATTTAAGAAAAATGCCCTGCCTAATCTTCTGGAGAAAATGGAGCAGAAAAATGTATGGCCTTTGGAGTTTAACCTGCTAAAGGTTCCAGAGGGCAGCAGGCGTAATTTTTATTTTTCTGAAGCCCAGGTTTTATTTAATGAAAAGACTCTCAATGTGATAATGGATGATACATATATATTGATGATAGACATGCAACATCTGGGCTTGGTTGCCTCTGAGAGAAAGAGACAGCTTGACAGGATGGAAGCGGAGCTGATAGACAGGAAGCTGCTTGAGACCAGACCTGACCAGAGACTTGAAGAGATTGTAATGGATATGTATAAAGAGGTGCGCACAAATGGATAGCAAATTATTTCGGGAGTACAAGTTCAAATTTTATCTGAATGCCAGCCACAGTATTATCATCAACGGCAGGCAGGGTGAGGTGCATCCTCATACATGGGAAATCTGCCTTGACATATTGGTGCAGAAAAACGCTTTTACAGAGTTTAATGAGTATGAAAAGGTAGCCCAGGACTTTTTCGCAAAATATCAGGACAGGGTATTGAATGATGTAGAGCCATTTGACAAGCTTATGCCTACACTTGAAAATATTGTGGACTATTTTGGCGACGAGCTGAGACGTCTTATAAAGGATGTAAACGGTACACTTATGAGAATAGAGGGTGGTGAGACCCCGACCCGAAGCTATGCAGTGTCCTATGCAAGGGATGATGAATTTATAACAGATGTAGGTGTGACAACCCAGAAGGCTCTGGATAATGTAATTGATGACCTGCTTGACAGAGTATTAGACTAGCATATGGGAGCTGTGACATGAAAAGATTTGGAAGATACATTGGCTTGGGCTTAATCTGCGCAGCTTATGTGGCAGTAGGAATAACAATTGCATTTATGGTGTCCCGAAGTGGTGTCTACCCGTCGGGAACAGATACCATGTGCCATATATATAAGGGAGATGTGCTTTACAATCAGATAAAGGAGGGGAACTTTTACCCTCTTTTTGACTCTATGTGGTACAACGGCGTGGAGATGCTGCGTTACTGGGCACCTCTGCCTGTCTACTTCCTTGCTATGTGTCAGGGACTTATGGGAGGCAGCTATTTTGATGGCTACCTGCTTTTTCTTGCAATAGTATATGTGGCAGGGGCTTTGTCCTGGCTTGTAATAGGTGTAAGGCATAAACGCCCATGGTTTGGGGCCTTTATAGGCTTTTTATGGTTTTTCATGCCTAACAATCTGTTGGCGATATTTGTGGAGGGTAATCTGCCGAGAGCGCTGTGCATGATAGTGCTGCCACTGTTTGTGTCATATGTGCATGACTATCTGCTCGAGGACAAGTGGAGCAGCCTGCCTAAAATGATAGTCAGCTTTATGCTTATGACCCTGTGCCATCTGGGATATGCAGGAATGATTGCACTGGGACTTATTATTTTCCTTATTGTATACAGGATTCTCTACCGTCAGAGAAGAAAAATTATACACATACTTATATCAGTAGTACTTGGAATGTTACTTACAGGCATATGGGCTTACGCCTCATTGCAGGGTGGAATATCAAACACTGACAGCTCACAGGTCATGAAGGGCTTCTTTCAGGATGCCCTGGTATCACTTAATCCCCTGCTCAGGATTACAGAGGGGCAGGGCTATTTCTACTTTGGACTTGCAGCCTTTATACTGGTAGTATTCGGAAGCTTTTTTGCCAGACGAAGGTCGCTGCCCGGCTTCTGGACAGCCCTGATTATTTTTGCATGCACCACAAGCTCTATGTATGCGGTGCTTGTGAAGCTCCCGGGCAGTCAGTATCTGTGGATGCTCAGATTTATTTCCATAGCCCTGTGCTTTGCCCTTTACAGCTTTTTTATCTGGGATTCGCTTAAGAAGCCGTTTATCTGCGTGCTTTCCATACTGCTGGTGCTGGATGTGCTTCCATCATTACCCCTTATCACAGGCGACATGCAGGGGCTGACCGCAGAGGAAAGATACGATACCATGGGAGAGACAACCCTTATCAGTGAGGCAAAGGAGATTACCACTCAGAGAATGGCTCTGCTTGATTTAAGCACGCTGGGCTCGGATGGAGCTTACCTTGTATCCAGAGGTGAGGATGGAGTCCCTGGGGTATTTGGAGCTGGCTGGCAGTCAGCATCCACAGCTATGAATATTTCAAGGCTGAATGAATCTCTGGAATATGGCCATTATCTCTATCTATTTGACAGAAGCATAGAGATGGGGAGTGACACTATAGTTATCAGAGTGAGTCAGGCTCAGGGCAGGGAGGATGATATATCTGCCATTGACCAGGCTGCTGACAGGCTGGGATACGAGTTAGTTGATGAAAACTCAGACTACAGGCTCTACCATAAGGATGTGCCGGAGAGCTTTGGAGTGCGCAGTAAATATTCTGCTATAGGAATAGGTACATCGGCATCCCTTATGGCTCTGACCTTTCCGTCAGTTGAGGAGACTACAGATACCAACTTAAACCATTACACATATGAGGAATTGAGCCAGTATAAGACCATATATCTTGCGGGCTTTACCTGTGATGACAGGGAGGCTGCGGAAAATATGATTTTGAATCTCACAAGAAATGGGGTAAAGGTTGTAATCCTGGCGGACGGCATACCGGTAGACAGGGAGAGCGGGTTACAGAAATTTGCAGGAGTCACCTGCCAGAGCATTACTTTTTCAAATGGCTACCCCCAGCTTGATACAATAGATGGCACCTTAAATCCAGACCTCTTTCCGGATGGCTATACTAACTGGAAAACAGTCTACATGAACGGGCTGGATGATGTCTGGGGAACAACCCTTGACCTTGACCAGCAGCTTGACTTTATGGGCACAAAGGATAATGACAATCTGGTCTTTGTGGGACTTAACCTGACATACCACTATGCCCTTACCCAGGATGAAAAGATTGGAGCCCTGCTGTCAAAGGCTCTGGATATAGATGGAGATGAGCTGCCAGAGCGTGAGATAACCGCTCTTGATGTGACCTATGGCAGAAATGAGATAAGGATAGAGTCGCCGGCAGATGATGTGAATACAACGATTGCTTACCATGACAACTACAGTGGCAGTCAGGAGATTTACAGCAAAAATAATCTGACCTATGTCAATAAGGGAAGTACAGTGATTAAGATGTCATATCCATATCTGTATGAGGGCATGGCGGTGAGCGGGCTTGCTTTAGTGCTTACTGTAGTCTTTCTGGTACTGACAAGGCGCAGTGCAGATAAAAAAGCAAAGGCTTGTCACCTTGACATTGAAAAGTAATTATTTTAATATGAATTAGTAAAAGTACGTCGTATAAAAAGGAGAAAAGAAATGGCTAAGGAAAAAAAATTAGTAGAAGCCATCACTTCAATGGATAAAGATTTTGCACAATGGTATACAGACGTTGTGAAGAAAGCGGAGTTGATGGATTATTCATCTGTAAAAGGATGTATGATCTTTAAGCCCAATGGATATGCAATTTGGGAGAATATACAGAAAAATCTTGATGCAATGTTCAAGGAGACTGGTGTAGAGAATGTATACATGCCAATGTTTATTCCAGAGAGCCTCTTACAGAAGGAAAAGGATCATGTAGAGGGATTCGCACCAGAGGTTGCCTGGGTTACCCAGGGAGGTCTTGAGACTCTTCAGGAGAGACTTGCAGTTAGACCTACATCAGAGACCTTGTTCTGCGAGCTCTTTTCAAAGATTGTTCACTCACACAGAGATTTACCAAAGGTATACAACCAGTGGTGCTCAGTTGTGCGTTGGGAAAAGACAACAAGACCTTTCCTGCGTTCATCAGAGTTCTTATGGCAGGAAGGACATACTGTACATGCTACAGCAGAGGAAGCAGAGGCTCGTACAGTACAGATGTTAAATATATATGCTGATTTCTGCGAGAAGTATCTTGCAATCCCAATGATTAAGGGACGTAAGACAGACAAGGAGAAATTCGCAGGAGCAGAGGCAACCTATACAATCGAGGCACTTATGCATGATGGCAAGGCTTTACAGTCAGGTACATCACATAACTTCGGTGACGGATTTGCCAGAGCCTTCGGCATCCAGTACACAGACAAGGAGAACAAGCTCCAGTATTGTCATGAGACTTCATGGGGAGCATCTACCCGTCTTATCGGAGCTATTATCATGGTTCACGGAGATGATTCAGGACTTGTGCTTCCACCAAGGATTGCGCCAACTCAGGTTATGGTTATTCCAATCCAGCAGCAGAAGGATGGAGTGCTTGACAAGGCTTACGACTTAAGAGACAAGCTGGCTAAGGATTACAGAGTTAAAATCGATGCGTCAGACAAGACTCCAGGCTGGAAGTTTGCAGAGCAGGAGATTCAGGGTATTCCAGTCCGTATCGAGCTGGGACCAAAGGATATTGAGGCAGGACACTGCGTAGTAGTCCGCCGTGATACAAGAGAAAAGATTGTAGTTTCACTTGATGAGATAAATGAGAAGCTTGCCGAGATTCTTGACACAATGCAGAATGATATGCTTGAGAAGGCAAAGAACCATCTTAAGACCCATATCAATGACGCTCACAACTACGAGGAGTTCAAGAAAATCGCTGATGAGAAGCCAGGCTTTATCCGTGCTATGTGGTGTGAGGATGAGGCATGTGAGAACAAGATAAAAGAAGATACAACTGTTACAAGCCGCTGTATGCCATTTGATGATCAGGAGCAGATTTCTGATGTATGTGTATGCTGTGGAAAGCCAGCACACAAACTGGTATACTGGGGAAAAGCTTATTAATATTTAAGAAGAGATTACTTGTGGATGTACTATGTTTGAGAAAGATATATGTGGGGTTATAGAGCAGGTCTATGCTCAGATGGGAAAATTGAAAAGGAACATTGTTGTAGCCTGCTACAACAATGATTTCTCCCTTGACACTATAGACGAAATCAAACGTTATTCAAAAATGAATGACGTTTTTTTTGCCGCAAAGCAATTTGAGTATAATTTCGTAATGGACGCATTTTCTCCATTTCTGGAAATAATATTCCAGATGCACAGGGAGTATGTGGGAGGAAGCTTCTACGACTTTATGAAGGAATGTGGTGTGTATTACCTGCACAGGGACATGCTCTTAGAATATTACAATACCGGTGTCTGCAAGAGGAAGGAGAGCGTGCTGCTTGATGAGGTGCGCTACGAGCAGAGCAAGATGACAGAGGGCATAGCCCTTATGCTCAAGAAGCTTGCTGCCATTAAGCCGGTCTTTATAGTAATAAACAGATTCCAGATTGCAAGCGAGAGTGCCATGGCACTTGTTGAGCTGCTCCTGGACGAGCCGTCAAAGGACATAGGACTTGTCATAGGCATGAATGAGAGTGAGCTGGCAAAGGAAGAGAGCACAATCCTTGACAGGATAATCGAGAAAGCCTCAGATGCCAGCCTTGTCTACCATATGGGTACAACCGGACACCACAGGAGAGAATTTGAAGAGCTTGTCAATGTCCATGAGCTTGAGGACGCATATATCAAGCTTATGAATGGAATAGAGCTGCTGGACTATGGACTTATCATCAAGAATTTTGCGGTGCTGGAAAAGATTATAAAGGATAACGATACAGAGGTATCCGAGGAGCTTAGGGCAAAGTTCATAATACTTTATATCAGGTCATGTATCTTATCGGGAAATATACATAAGGCACTTGAGCTGATTGATGTACTCACAGTGTCTAAGATGGAGACTGATGACATCCAGAAGTGGTTAAACTACAACTGTGCCTACTATACTGGAGTGTGCTTCATGTATCTTGGCAGGCTGAACGCAGGCATCAGATATGTGGATCTGGCAAAGGAGATTGCTGATTCAATGGGAGACCCGGAACTTGCCTTTGAAGCAAATCTGCTCAAGGTACAGGTCAGGATGTCTGGCTGGCACAATATATTTTTCTGTCTGGAGGATGTATATATAGAAGAAGCCCTGCTTGAGGGACTTATGAAGCGTGGCTATGAGAACTATCTGGCACATATTTACATCTACGCCTATGACAATGGACCGGAGGTGGTTGCCAAGGCATACCGCTCAGAAAAGCTTCTCACACATTTCAGCAAGGGTGTGGAGCTTGCCATGGAGATAGGCAATGAGCAGCTTGTATACGATGCCTACCAGAAAAATATCATGATTGCTTCCACAAATGGCATGAATGAGATAGCCCTCCTGTATTCTGTCCGCTCATATGAGTTTATGAAGAAAAAGAATACACTGGATATAGCAAGACTTCTTGGTGGAATAGGCTATAACCTCTCGGCTTTAGGCCATAATGAGCTGGCAGAGGTCTACTATAACAGGTCAATCGAAGCACTCTACGAGCTGCGACTGCCACAGGATATAGCAGAAAACGATTACAATCTGGCATTAAACAGCATAATGATGGGAGACTATGCCAAGGCGCAGCAGTCTTTGCAGAGAGCAGTGCTCGCCATACAGAGGCTTCATATGAACTCATTAAGAGTCTGCAATATGTCAAAGCTCTATGCCCTTCTGGCACTGGTCAGTGTATTGCAGAACCAGAGATTTAATGCGGACAGATATCTGAGAAACTGCAGGCAGTTTTTAAACTATGCAGTGGAAAAGACCAAAATCGCCGCAGAGGAAGTGTTTAAGCATGACTATTCAGTCCTGGACGATGACATGTTTCTCTACAACTTTGCAATGGCACTCACCTATATGCTTGAGGACAGGGATGATGAAGCACTGGAAGCCTTTGAGAAGGCAGAGACCTATCTGGCAAAGGCAGAGGGCAATCAGTTCTATGTATACACTGTATACAGAAAGAGCAGGATGCAGCTCTTTGAGAAGCTGAGCAGGACAGAGCTTTATGAGAAGGAAAAGGCAACACTTGACAAGTATCAGGAGACCGCAAAGCTCATAAAGGAGAGCACACCATTGGAGATGCTTGAAAAGGTTGAGGCGGGCAAGAACAAAAAGCCATGCAGAATAAAGCCAAAGGAAATTGACAACCTTATGAAGAGTGTGGGAGTGGGCAGAGATTATACCAGAGCCCATGAACAAATGGAATTCTTAAATACATGGCAGAGGAGCATATCGTCCCATAATGGAGATGAGAAGGAGCTTGTCGACAATGTGATGAGAGCCTTTATGAACTATTTTGGAAACGACAAGGCTGCCTATGTGAGATTTGAGGATGGCAAAGCAGTTGTCTACTACAACAATACTGGTCTGCTTATTGATGATGAGCTTGCCAGAATACTGTGTGATAACATGAGGC
>CAVFAM010000415.1:0-7213 GCA_963620375.1 Bacteroidaceae bacterium | reverse complement strand
ACCTGACGGATTCTGGCAGGGGTGTAAACCTGGTGGCAGGAGAGGAAAAGGTCTTAAATGGAGACGAGGCCTATGTATATATCAGGAAAAGAGATGTGGAGACCTTTGGAAGCGCAGATGAGCGTCTGAAAAGGCAGGAGCAGTTTATAACAAGCTTCATCACATCATTAAATACAAACAGCATAGAGAGGGAAAGCCAGGCAGTAGCGATATACAACGCTGTCTCAGACTATCTGGTAACAGATGTGGACTTTGAAACCCTGGTAGAGACTCTTTTAGGCTACAGCTACACAGAGGATAATATGTACACTATCAAGGGCGATACCGTCCAGGGCAGTGAATTTGAAGAATTTTATCCGGATGAGGATGCTCTGCAGGACCTCATCATACAGATGTTCTACAAGCAGGTAGAATAGTTAAAATGGTATCTGGTGCGAAAGCACTTGATATAGACCACATGTAATATTAGGGAAAGGAGGAAAAGGACTCATGAAGAAAAAAATGGCGGGATTACTTGCGGCACTTATGGTTTTTGCGATGGGAACTACTACTGTTTTTGCAGCAGTTTCACCAACAACAGAAACACTCAAAGATAATATAAAAGACGCAGTCAGCACATCCGGAGATGCTGAGTACGCTGTTGTATTAGACACAGTTTCTGACTCTGTTAAGGCAGAGGCATATGAGGAGGCTGTCAAGGCTGAGACAGTGCCTGCAAACGAAGAATCATCTGCAACAGTCCTTGCACTTGCTGAGGTTTCAGTTCCTGATTTATCAGAAACACAGGTCTCAAAAGGTGTAACACTTACTTTTGGTGTTAACGGTGTTAACCCAGGAGACAATATCTATGCGCTTCATCAGAAGAAGGATGGTACATGGGAAGTATGCCCAACTGTTGTAGGAAAGAATACAGTTACAGTAACTTTGTATTCTCTTTCCCCTATAGCACTTGTCAAGTACGATAACGGCCGTAAGGTTGCTACTAATCAGGTAATCAACGGCAAGGATGGTGCTGACGGCAAGGATGGTGCCGATGGAAAAGATGGTACTGACGGAAAAGACGGTACTGACGGAACCAATGGCACAAACGGTACAAATGGTACTAACGGAACTAATGGTACAAATGGTACTAATGGAACCAATGGTACAAACGGCAGAGATGGAGTAAATGGTACAACTACTGTTACTACAGTAAACAACTACTATACTACTGGTGGCGCAACCGGTACAACTTCATCAAATGCGTCGAATACGACATCACCTAAAACTGGCTCTTCTCTTCCAGTTTTACCAATTGCTGCTGTACTCACCCTAATGGGTATTGCAGTATGCGGAAAGAAAACACATAGCCTTTAAAGGAATAAAGGTAGATTCGAATCTTTTGTGAACATGTGGTAACGTGTGTTGCTCCCATCTGGGTGTCAGGCATCCACAGAGGTCTGCATAAGGCCTCTGCCGGGAAACACACATAAATATTTACGAGTTGAGGGTGCAAAATGAACAAGAAGAAATCTGGAGACATATACAAGATAATCTGCATAATTTTATTGATTATTCTCATCGGCATTGTGGCTGTGTGGGGCTATAAGATTATAGTGGAGAACAGGGCAAATAATAAATACGAGGAAATACAAAACACCGTCAATTCGGTATCAAATCAGGATAATGCAGTAACTGAGGAACAGGAAACAGAGGCAGTTGTCATAGAAACAGAGACAGAGACTGAGACAGAAGAGGCAGCTGACAGCTTTGACATACCAGAGAAAAATCTGGACTGGGCAAGCCTCTACAAGGAAAATAAAGACATATACGCATGGATATACATACCTGGCACACAGGTTGACTATCCGGTTTTACAGAGTGCAACAGATGATACATACTACCTGAACCACAATATTGATGGTTCATATGGCAAGCCGGGATGTATCTATACAGAAAAGATTAACAGCAAGGATTTTACAAATTATAATACTGTGATTTATGGTCACAATATGAAGAATGGAGAGATGTTTGGATGTCTCCATGATTATGAGGACGAGACATTTTTTGATGAAAACCCATATGTGTATGTATACACAGAGGACAAGACCTATGTATATGAGATATTTGCAGCATATACTGCTTCAAATGCACATATTTTAAATACCAACGATTTTAGCACACAGGAAGGCTTTGCGGACTATCTCGATAATGTGGTTTACAACAAGGCACTGGCTGGAAACTTCAGGGAGGGTGCAAGAGTAACCTCTGATAACAGAATAATTACATTATCGACATGTACTTCAAACAGCAGCAAGAGATGGCTGGTACAGGCTGTATTAGTTAATTAGGGATATGAATAGTATTAAGATTGACATAGAAAAATCAGATATGATTTCCACGTTTGCCAGCGAGACTTTTTATGAGTCATGGAAGGTCTTTATGAGAGAGCTTCTGCAAAATGCCATGGATTCCTGCAATACCAAGCAGGCATTGGAGTGGAGCTGGGGAACAGAGTTCCTTGAGATGGAACAGGCAGATTTATTAAATTCAATAAGAGAACCATATGATGCGCAGATACTTATCAATTATGACTCAGCATCCCAGATGCTTTCGATTGAGGATAATGGCATAGGTATCAACGAGCATGATGTGGTCAATTATCTTTCAAAAATTGGAAAGAGCTATTACACGAGTGAGGACTATTTGATGCAAAGGCTTGATTATGAGCCTGTATCTAAGCATGGAATAGGCCTCTGTTCGTGTTTTATGGTGGCAAGGGCACTTCTTATCGATTCCAAGAAGGATAAGGCTGTAAATACAGCCTGGAACGTCATGGAGATACAGAATCTTGACCCTGTAATGATAAAATGGTTTGAGGAAGGCTCTGAGATAGAGTATGTGCCAGGTAACAGAAAGGAATCGGGAACCAAAATCACCCTTCCAATAAAGCCTGCATATGCTGAGCTTATAAATATGGATTTTCTGGTGTGGAGCGTACTGCACTACACCATGTACCAGCCAATCCCCATAACCATAACTGTGGATGGGAAAAAGCAGGTGCTGCATCAGAAGGAGATGACATGGCGTTTCCCTCATACAGAGGTGCTTGGAGCAACCATCATAAAGGTTGATGATGACATGCTGGAGGGCTATATCGCAGTATATAACCAGAGGCACAAGGGCATGTTTGGAGAGCCTGAGATATTCCAGCAGAATATAAGGGTCACTGACCATGTGGAGACCCTGGACCTGCGTCCACACTGGCTGGATAATTTCACATATCAGCTAAATATAAAGCACAGGCTTTTGAATATGAATTATAACAGGTCTACAGCGGCAAGGGATGAGAAGCTTGAGGAGCTTAGACAGCGTATAGGACAGATACTTATAGATAAATTTGGAAATAATCCTATAGGCATGGGACAGTTCCTGTCAGACGGACGCAAGTCCATGCTCTCTGAGTATGAGCTTGAGACGGAGCTTATCAGCAGGGCGGTGATTATATCAGTTTTCCTGAAGGGACGGTCTGTGGACGTCACCATAAAGACTGTGATAAATGGCTTTATGGGCAGGAAGATAAAGGTTGCCCTCATGTCGAGAGGTGTGTTTGATTATTATATCAAAAACTATCCCCATGATTTTAAGAGTTTTCTGGTAAAGTATGATATGATAGTATTTGATAACAATGCCAGAGTTTTTGTGCAGTTTATGTCGCCATATATAGAAAATATGGAGTATATAGTGAGTGAGACGCCGGGAGTGATATACACAGAGTTTGATGCTGATATGAGACAGCAGAAGGCGCCGGGGGAATACAGGGACAGCCAGTGGATGGTGCCAAAGGGCTGCGAATCACCAAATGTATTCTGTCTCATCTACAATGACCAGACGGAGCCATTTGAGATAGTTTTAAATCCCTGCAACAGGAATGCAGCGCTTCTGCTTGAGGGCGAGAAATATGCCAAGGTCAGGGAGCTTAAGGCTGTTATCATAGAAAATATCAAAAAAAGAATTATAAGCTCACAGACCAAGTGGGATAAGATACTTGATTTTGGCGGTGAAGCTGTGGAGGATTATACCTTAAGGGAGCCTGTCAGCGTCCAGTCAATCTGGTGTCTCGAGAAGGAATTCCCTATGGCAGTAAATGAGTTTGTGGCAAAGAAGCTCACACCGAGAGAGGTGAGTGACTACGGGCTCCTCAGCCTGTATTTCAGCGAGGACTTTATATCATGGTGGCTGCCACCAGTATAGGAGAAATAATATCATGGAAATAATTGATTTGAATGAAGATGAAGAGTTAGCAGAGGTTAAGGAAAATGACCTGGATAAGAGTAAGGATAGCTTAAAAAATGCAGATAAAATTAAGGCTTCTAAGGCTGGCACTGCACCATCAGTGCTTAAGGAAATAATCAGCTGGCTGCTCTACTTTGTGGCAGCAGTTGCCATTGCCCTATTCTTAAAGACCTTTGTGATTATCAATGCCACTGTTCCTACTGGCTCTATGGAAAATACTATTATGCCGGGGGACTGCATAATGGGCTTCAGGCTTGCATATACATTTTCAGAGCCTAAGCGTGGGGATATTATAATATTCAAATATCCTGATGATGAGACCCAGAAATATGTAAAGCGAATCATAGGACTGCCGGGAGATACAGTGACAATAGAGGACGGCGAGATATACATAAATGGTTCGGCAACACCATATCAGGAGAGTTATCTCAAGGAGGAGTGGATTATTGCCACAGGCCCTTATGAGTTTGAGGTGCCGGAGGACTCATACCTGGTATTAGGCGATAACAGAAATGATTCCAAGGACGCCAGGTATTGGACTAACAGCTATGTGTCAAAGGATGAGATTATAGGAAAAGCGGAGTTTGTATATTTTCCATTTTCAAGGTTGGGGGCATTGAAATAATATGGTAAAAAGACTTGCCATGGCTTTTGTTCCAAAGGATGGAACAGAAGTGGAGAAGAGAAGTATATATGGAATGGTATGTGGGTTTGTAGGTATATTTTTTAATATAGTACTGTTCGTTGGAAAGCTTTTAGCTGGAATAATAACGAGCAGTATTTCTATAACTGCGGATGCCTTGAACAACCTGTCGGATGCAGGTTCGTCAATAGTGACCCTGGCAGGCTTCAAGCTGGCGGCACAAAAACCGGATTCAAAGCATCCATATGGACATGGCAGAATAGAGTATCTGGCTGGACTTGCGGTTGCAGCAGTGATTCTCATAATGGGCTTTGAGCTTTTCAGGGATTCAATAGGCAAGGTGCTTCATCCGCAGGACACAGAGTTTTCTGTCATAGTTATTTTTATCCTGCTTGCTTCCATTCTGGTGAAATGCTACATGGCATATTACAATTACAATATTGGAAAAGAGATAGACTCTGCCACAGTCAGGGCGGCAGCCACGGATTCCATGAGTGACTGTATCGCCACAGGGGCAGTACTGGTTACTACAGTGTTAAATCACCTGTATGGCTGGCAGCTGGACGGATACTGCGGCATACTGGTGTCGCTCTTTATCATGTATTCTGGAATACAGGCGGCGAGGGATTCGGTAGACCCGCTCCTTGGAATAGAGCCAGACGAAGAGTTTTTGCAGCAGATAGAGGACATATCCCTGTCCTTTGATGAAAATATAGTGGGAATACATGACCTGATGGTGCATGACTACGGACCGGGAAGAAAGATGATATCACTTCATGCAGAGGTGCCTGCAGACAGCAATATGATACAGATACATGATGTCATTGACAATCTGGAGAAGAAGCTGTCAAAGGATCTGGGCTGCATGACTACCATACATATGGACCCGATAGCGGTAAATGATCCGGAGGTGCAGGCGTTAAAGCAACAGGTTGCAGACCTTGTGAAAGAGGTATTGGATGCTATCACAATCCATGATTTCAGAGTGGTGAAGGGTGATACACATACCAATCTCATATTTGACATGGTGGTGCCATTTTCCTGTAAATGTACAGATGGGGAGATGGCAGATATGGTTACTAAGAAAATCAGGGAGAAGCTGGGAGCAAATTATTATGCTGTCATAGATGTTGACAGGGCGAATCACTAATGGAAAGAAGGAAAATATATGGACGGTAAAAGGATAGATATGGATGATTATAGCCTCAGTGATGAAATAAATGAGCAGCTTAATAGTGGCGCATATGACAATATATATGCTGATTTATATGGTTCAAAAATATCAAAACTGGCTCCAAAAGCCAATCGGACAGAACAAATATTATATTGTCTTTTTGTCGATGGTTTTCTTTCTGAACCTGTTATATCCCAGACAAAGCTTGAAGAAGCTAATCGATACTCCTATGACAGACATGCAAGATATTTTGGGGCATGGGCTTTAGACCAGTTTGAGCATTGTGCTAAGAAATTAAGAGGTGGCATTGCGCCAAGTGATGAAAGCAAAATCAGGACATATAAAGACGATATTTTATCTATTTATCATACTGAGTTTGAATCAGGCAAGGCGTATGATTACATAGATGAATGGTATACAGCTTTCCCAAGTGGTGGCTATTTTAATCCTGTGCGATATAGGAAATTATATAGTGATGAAAAAGGTATTGCTAATGCGGTTTCTGTACATATGCTATGCGGATATGACAAAACCATCATATCTCGTTTAAGGTCTTATCCTATGTATACAGAATATGACCACCATATGCTTCAAAGAGGAGGGGCGTTTTTGCTTCAATACAAGACAGGAAGTGATATACGTGAAGTCCTCTATAAGCAGACCCCTGGCATTGAAGAAAAGGTTTCTGAAATGGCGGGAGAAAATAAAGATGCAATGAGCCAACAGCGTATTTTTGTCACAGAGGAGGTTGCCTATACTAATGGCGAGAGTGGTTGTGCAGTAATCTATTCTGATTTTGCCACATCTACAAACATATCGCTGATTGGATATGTTAAAAATGCAATTACAGAAGCAGTCCCTGTGGAAAGATGGAGGACTACAGGCCTCACAATAAATAGTGAACCGCTCAAAGTCACACAGGGTGAGATAGATATTGCCAGAAAATATTTAGCGTTTGGAGCATAGCAAACAAATTTAATAGTGGCTGGGATTGGTTGACAGAAAGAATATTTGTGTTATGATGTCAGCTATGGGCTTGTCTGACTGCATGACGCAAAAATGCGTCGGTGACAGTATAATGGACAGGCGGTATAGATAAATACAAGAGAGCAAAAAGGAGG
>CAVFAM010000414.1:11080-12687 GCA_963620375.1 Bacteroidaceae bacterium | reverse complement strand
CTGTGGGTTCATAAGAATGGCACAGTCCACACCTACATTGTATGGGTTCTCCTGTATGAATTTCTGCCACCATGCACGCTTTACATTATTTTTAAGCTCTACACCGAGATTTCCGTAATCCCATGTGTTAGCAAGTCCACCATAAATTTCTGAGCCTGGATAAACAAATCCCCTTGCCTTTGCTACCTGAACAATTTTATCCATGGTTTTTTCCATAATTTTCTTCCTCACATTCTTTTTTATTTGTAAATAACATAAGTATATACATTAGTATAAGTATCTGTTGTATCATTTGAAGAAGTATCATCGCCGAAGCCAAAATCAATCTCCTGCTCTTCCTCTCCAACCTCTAAGAGCTCATCCTCACTGATACTGCCATCATCTACAGACTCTGTGGCAGCTTCCTCCACACTTTCTGTGGCATTCTCAGTTGCTGCCTCTGTCGAAGCCACTGCCTGACCTAATAGATTGTTGCCGGCAGCTATAGACACTGTCTTTTTGTCAGTAAGACTTACATTCTCAACAGAAGCATACCTGATGTCTCCAGGTACTGTAAGGTCAGTATTTGCCTTTATAATGCAGACCTTGAAGCCGTCCTGGTTCTTAAACTCACTGGCATCACAGGCTGCTGCCTTGCCATCAGATATGCTGGCAAAGTCACCATCAAATGTATATCCTGCCGCAAGAGCCTCTGCAATAGTACCTGTAAAAAGCTGGACTCCGTTAAAATTTGTATAATCATCCGCAGATGCGTACTCGATTATGAGAGTTGCCTTATTTTCATCCACACTCAGGCTCTGAAGCTTAACCTTGCCGCTTCCATTCTCGCTTGTGTATGAACCAATGGCATCATCAATGTATGCCTTAAGCGCTGACTCGTCATATACTGAGGTGTCAAATTCCTCCACATCTGTAGAAACTATTTTTCCATTTTTCTGTACATAGACTGTACTTTTCTCAGCATTGTAATTTGTCCCGCACCCGGATAAAAGTCCTATACATAGAACTGTCGCAAGTGCAAATGATAAAAATTTCTTCATATATGCCTCCTATTTTCCAGTTACAATCTCTGATATTATACACTTATCAAATTTCTATTTCAACTGCGAACTATTACAAAAATGCCTCTGAATTGAACTTATGGTGTACATAATGCTCAACAAATTCTCTCACTGTCCGCACAAACTCTGTCCGCACAGCGTCAGACACTGAAAATGAATACAGCTTTGCAATATCAGAGCTTACGATATGCTGCAGGGCATATTTGGTACCATCCATTATCTTAAAGCCCTTTACCAGCTCACCGCACTTATCGCAGAACATGCCGCCCCTCACTACTGAAAAGGTATGAAGCCCCTCCCTGCTGCGGCAGTGCATACATTGAAACATAGTGGGTCCCTCGCCGTTTATTGTAAGAGCCTTGAGCTCAAACACCGCCCTGACAAGCTCTAAATTATAAGCCTTGCTCTCTAAAGCCCTCAGTGACTGGTATAAAAGCTTAAGCATTTCTCTCTCATCATTATTTTCCTGACAGTAAAAATCCGCAAATTCCAGAAAATAAAATCCCATATATGTAGCATCCAAATCCTCAGTCAGATCCCTGAAAT
>CAVFAM010000414.1:521-11070 GCA_963620375.1 Bacteroidaceae bacterium | reverse complement strand
GTTGGAAATGGATGCTTTGACAACTGTGTATGAGCTTTTTCCCTCATATAGCTCAAACTCGCCAAAAGAAAATGGATTGGTCGCCGCAAGCAGCTGGCTGTTAGGTCTT
The DNA here is from genome assembly GCA_963620375.1 of Bacteroidaceae bacterium. Taxonomy (GTDB): domain Bacteria; phylum Bacillota; class Clostridia; order Lachnospirales; family Lachnospiraceae; genus Roseburia. The sequence goes on along the minus strand of CAVFAM010000414.1, from coordinate 10,961 downwards.
CTGGCACCTCTGGCAAAAGCCGTAATCTTACCACGCTCCTTGGTAAGAACCGTTATTCTCTTGTCATAGTCCCCGATTGGCATGACCTTCAAAACCATGCCTGTCATTACCTCTGCCTGTGACATCTGCCTGTCTTCCTTTACCTTTATCTTCCGGTACTTCAAGTGAGTTCTTGTAGGATAAATAATCTGTAACTTTTCCTGTCTCTAAAAATACTTCCCAGGTCTTCTCCATATGGCACCTCCATAGTTAGGATTTGCCACATAAAAAATATTATTCATCCTCTCTGTAACCAAAATTCTTAATTAAGAAATCGCTGTCACGCCAGTCCTTTTTGACCTTGACCCAAAGCTTTAAGTTTACCTTGCAGTCCAGCAGCTTCTCCATCTCATATCTTGAATTTGTACCTATTTTTTTGAGCATTGCGCCCTGTTTTCCAATTATGATACCCTTGTGGGAATCTCTCTCGCACACGATTGTGGCGTCAATATCCATGACTCCACCACCCTTGCCTTTCCTATGCTTCATCTGGTCGATTCCGACAGCTATGCCGTGGGGAATCTCGTCATTTAAGGCATGGAGTGCCTTTTCCCTGATGATTTCAGCGCAGATAGCCCTCTCCGGCTGGTCTGTTACTGTGTCCTCATCATAAAACTGTGGACCATATGGCAGATATTTGAAAATTGAATCTATAACATCATCCATATTCTGACCTCTCAGGGCTGATGTAGGGATTATCTCAGCAAAATCATAGACCTTTCTGTAGGTGTCGATGTACTGGAGCACCTCTTCCTTCTTGATGGTATCCATCTTGTTGATTATTAAGATAACCGGTGTGGTTGTCTTTTTGAGCTGCTCTACTATGTGCATCTCCCCAGCCCCGATAAAATTGGTAGGCTCAACAATCCACATAATCACATCAACCTCGTTTAAGGTCTTTTCCGCCACATTTACCATGTACTCACCCAGCTTGTTTTTTGCCTTGTGGATACCCGGTGTGTCAAGGAACACAATCTGTCCCTTATCCATGTCTGTATACACGGTCTGAATCCTGTTTCTGGTGGTCTGCGGCTTGTTGGAGGTTATCGCAATCTTCTGACCTATAAGCCTGTTCATAAGGGTTGATTTTCCTACATTTGGTCTGCCTATTATTGTTACAAATCCTGACTTAAAATTATCTGCCATTTTATCTCCTATACTTTTGTTGGTTATATAGTAATTAATTATACAATTTTTCGGTTACATCAAACATATGTGATGCTTCCCTGACTACATTTTCGTTTCCAATAACACATATATTATTGTCATCCAGAACTGACTGTACCAGGTCTGCCAGAGCATTGATATCCTCTTTTCTGGCATTTAAGATTTCGTCACGCTCCTTCTGTATCTGCTCATACTCGATGCCCTCAAGGTAGGCCGACATAGACCGGCTGCCCTTTGCCTCAGGGTTAAGCGGTGTATCAAGGGCACTGAAGGTACCGATGATATATTTGGTCATATCCCTCTCATCAGGGTCAAAGCTTCTGATATACTCAGGTATATTGTCATAGACTTCATTTGTAGCAGACAGGTTAGGGTCTCTGTATGATACAAAATATGACTCTCCACTTCTTAAGAAGGATGTCATGCAGCCATAAGCGCCTCCCTTTACCCTGACATTTATCCAGAGATAGTCATAGCTTAGGATTATTCTTAAGAGTCTTAATGCCCCCGAATAGCTATAGCCGTTTTTCACGAAGTTACCAGTTCTTGCCACATACTGAATCTGGGATGCGTCCATAAAGCCCTCATTTGATTTAGCAAGGTCTATTGTTCTGGCAAAGGATTTAAGCTCACCAGCCTTATCTCCTGTCCTTACAAGCTTTGACATATATTCTGAAAGCACTGGTACTGCCTTCTCAAGGCTCTCTGTGTTTCCCGTAAAGCTTATAAGCAGTCTGTCAGATGAAAACAGTTTATCAGCCAGTGCCTTTATATCTGCCACGACTGCATCTGCATTTTCCTTTAACTTGGCATCTACTCCACAGATAAAGTTGTAATAGTCTATTCCATGAAGTGCGTCCTGATAATAGGCATACTTGGAAAACTTAGCCATACTTCTCATGGATGCAACAGTGTGGCCTGCACTGCTAAGGGATGACTGGAGTCTTGCCTTGGTCTGTGCAACAATCTCACGAAGTCTCTTCACATCATCAAATTTTGACTCTGTAAGTATCTCATTGACTATTGAAAGCGCATTTATGAGGTTTTCTTCCAGAACCTTTATCCTGATTTCATAATTTACAATAAGCTTCTCAGGCTCTCTCATATTTGGATGGGCTGTTGCTCCTGTGGAAATTCCACCTGTGTAGATATTGATTGCATTTGACAAATCAGCAAAGCCGAAATTCTTTGTATCCACATAGCTCAATATAGCTGAGAGCAGTCCCATGAAGCCTATCTCCTCTATATCCATGGCGTTAAACATCAAAGTGATATAGTTTATGCCATTTGCTTCAATATCATGGTGTACAAGCTTAACTGTGCTATTGTCATTTAATTTAAGCTCATGCTCGATATTTGAAAATGGCATGGCTTCTTTTCTCATATCCTTGCGGGACAGCATTGGAAGCTTTGCCAAATCCTCCTCAGATGATGGCTCTTCCTGATACTTTTTGAGGTGGGCTGTGTCTGCTACAAGCTTCTCAAGCTCCTCCTCTGTAAGGCTCTCCTTATACTTTGCAAGCTTCTGCTTTAAGGCTTCCTCTTCCTCATTGTTCTTGCCCTTCTCAGGCTTTACAACAACGATAGAGCCGTGGGTATTATTGAGCAGATATTTCTCAATCAGCTTTTCAAAATAATCTGTTCTGACCTTGTCCTTTAACTCTGTAAAGGTATCAAGACATTCCAGATGTAAAAATGGCTTATTATCATCAAAAAGCCAGCTGTCCATGCACTGAATACCATATAAGAGTCCCTTTGGAAACTGTCCGAAATCAGCCTCCCTGAATCTGAACTCGTTGCTGTTTATTCCTGCAAGAAGTGAATCCTTGTTTATTCCATTTTTTACAATATCCCGTAAAGTGTCCTCTATAATCTGTACAAATCTGTCCTTGTCAGATACATTTGCATTTTTTGCAACTATAGAAAATACAGGCTGGCACACACCGCCCTCGTAAGAGCCATATACGTCCTCCCCGATTCCAGCATCTATAAGTGCCTGTCTAACCGGTGCTCCCGGAGCACTGACTAAGGCATAGTCTAAGATATCAAATGCCTGATACAGGGTCTTATCAAGGCTGTCTGCTATTACCCTGTTGTATGATAAATATGTCTGGTTCTCCTCCGAATCATCAGAAGCGATTGAGTAGTCTGCCTCTACCTCCTTCACCTTATCAAAGGCAGGCTGCTTGTCTATCTGTGAATTTACCTCCAGATAGTCATACCTGCTCAGGTATTCCCTGTCGATAAAGTCCAGTCTCTCCTCCATATCACAGTCTCCGTAGAGATAGATATATGAATTTGATGGATGATAGTACTTATTGTAAAAGCCCAGATAATCACTGTAGGTCAGCTCTGGTATGTGTACAGGGTTTCCGCCAGAGTCCTTGCTGTAGGTGTTGTCTGGAAACAGTGAGCGGTAAATCTGGTTCTGAAGCACCTCCTCCGGTGAAGAGTAGGCTCCCTTCATCTCGTTATAGACTACTCCGTTGATTGTGAGCGGTGCCTCCTTTGACTCAAGCTCGTAGTGCCAGCCCTCCTGCTTGAAAATTTCCTCATACTTGCTGATATTTGGATGGAAAACTGCATCAAGATACACATCCATAAGATTCTTAAAGTCCTGATTATTACAGCTTCCGATTGGATACATGGTCTTATCAGGATATGTCATTGCATTTAAAAATGTGTTAAGCGAACCCTTTGCAAGCTCTATAAAAGGGTCCTTAACAGGGAATTTATCTGAGCCGCAGAGTGTTGTGTGCTCAATAATATGTGGCACACCGGTCTCATCCTCCGGTGTAGTCCTGAATGCTATATAAAATACTTTGTTGTCATCATCATTTGATAAAACTGCAATTCTTGCCCCACTTTTCTTGTGGCGAAGAATATACCCCATAGATTTAACATCTGAAATCTCTCTTTCCTCTATGATTTCATATGCGCTTAGATTTTTTAAATTCATTAAATTGCTTCCTCCAAAATTAGGCTCTTGTCCGACCTGAAAAGCCGCAACATTGTTATTATACCATAAAAAAACCCCGAACACTACTGTTCGGGGTTTTTATTTCACATATCTTTTATTCACATATAGCTATGAGATGAGGGTAACATTTGCAGCCTGTGGTCCTTTTTCACCATCTACTACTTCAAACTCTACCTTCTCGCCATCCTTAAGCTCCTTAAATCCATCCATGTTAAGTGCTGAGAAATGTACAAAAATCTCTTTTCCAGCCTCATCAGAAATAAATCCGTAGCCCTTTTTTGCATTGAACCATTTTACTGTTCCCTGTTGCATAAATAACTTCCTCCTAAAAATAAAACCATTTGTATCTGTGGCTTGCCACAATATATAGACTAGCGTATTTCACCAAAATTGTCAACGCATTTAATAAATATTTATGATTTTTTCACATAAACATCCATCTGTGGGAATGGAATAGAAATACCATTCTCATCAAGGGCAAGCTTTACGTCCTCTGTAAGCTTCCACTTTGTCGGCCAGAAGTCCTCATTTTTAACCCAGACCCTGATGCCCATATCCACAGCACTGTCCCCAAGCTCCTTTACAAATATATTGACAGGCTCATCCTTAAGCACTGTCTCCTGGCTGTCAACAACCTCCGTCAGTACCTTCTTTACCTGTGACAGGTCGGCATCATATGCCACCCCCACTGATATATCAATTCTTCGCTTGTCAAGCATGGTAAAGTTTGTGATATTGGAATCCGCCAGCCCGCCATTTGGTATATGAACCACCTTGTTATCATCACTCCGGATTTTGGTGTAAAACATGCTTATATCCATTACGGTTCCCATCACTGAATCTCCGTTTACAGATACATAGTCTCCCACCTTAAAAGGCTTAAGCACAAGGATAAGCACGCCGCCTGCAAAGTTTGACAGGCTGCCCTGCAAGGCAAGACCTATAGTAAGGCCTGCCGAACCAAGCATAGCCACAACTGACCCTGTAGCGATGCCAAACCATGATAAAATTACCATTACCAGCACAAAATAAAGCAGGTACTTAATCAGGTTTGCAAGGAAATTAGATACACCAATCTCCATATTTCTGCGGGCAAAGCCCTTTTTAAACATTTTAACTATGGCATTTATTATTCTGGTTCCGATAACAAGTACTAATACTGCTACCACTACCTGAATCGCAAAGCTTAAAAGCGAAGGCAGGAAATTTTCCAAATAAGTTTTTATTACTCCCGGATTTTCAGCCACATTTTCCGCAACATTTTTTGCGGCTTCTGTTATCTGTTCTGCCTCTGTAGACATTGTAGTTGATACAGTTGTCATTTTTCACCTCAATTATTTAACTACACGCACTCTGAGAACTCCGTCCAGATTGCTGATTTTTTCAACGACATCATCAGCAACTACAGAATCCACATCGATGAGTGAGTATGCGTAATCTCCCTTTCCTTTGTTAGTCAGGTCAGATACGTTTAGATCAGCATCACCAAGTACTGTTGTAAACTTGGCAATGATACCCTTCTCATTCTTGTGGAGGATGCCGATACGTCCTGCGGATGTACATGCTCCCATGCTGCAATCAGGGAAGTTTACAGAATGTACGATATTACCATTCTCCAGATAATCCCTGATTTCTCTTACTGCCATAATAGCACAGTTGTCCTCTGACTCTGCTGTTGAAGCTCCCAGATGAGGTGTGACGATACAGCCCTTTGCTCCAACTGTTGTTGTGTTAGGGAAATCAGATACATACTTGTGTACCTTACCCTTGGCAAGTGCATCAACCATAGCCTCTTCATCCACAAGCAAATCTCTTGCGAAGTTAAGCACAATAGCAGTCGGCTTCATCATGGCGATTGCCTCTGCATTAATCATCTTCTTAGTAGAATCAAGAAGCGGCACATGGATTGTAATAAAATCACATTCACGATAAATATCCTCTACATTTGTCACATGCTTTACACTTCTTGTCAGATTCCATGCTGCATTTACAGAAATATATGGATCATATCCATAGACCTCCATGCCAAGGCTTGTTGCAGCGTTAGCAACCAGCACACCGATTGCTCCAAGTCCGATAACTCCAAGCTTCTTGCCAGAGATTTCTGTTCCTGCAAAGTTCTTTTTCTGCTTCTCAGCTGTCTTTGCTATATTCTCATCATTCTGGTTCTCAAGACACCAGTCGATTCCACCTACGATATCACGGGCTGCATAGAGCATTCCTGCAAATACAAGCTCCTTTACACCGTTTGCATTTGCTCCCGGTGTGTTAAATACCACGATTCCCTTGTCTGCACACTTATCAAGTGGGATGTTGTTTACTCCTGCTCCTGCTCTTGCTACTGCAAGAAGTGAATCAGGCAGCTCCAGGTCATGCATTGCTGCACTTCTTACTAAGGCAGCATCTGCGTCCTTTAAGTCGTCCACCTTTGTATATTCATCTGAAAATAAATCAAGTCCTACTCCCGCAATTGGGTTGAGGCAGTTATATTTGTACATTTTCTTTCCTCCTTTATTACACAAGCCTATATTTTATTCATATATCCCGTTTTATGAACCATTCAAAATATACTTTCATATATGCACTGTTCCATATATTTATGAGTTCTCAGCCTCGAATTTCTTCATAAACTCTACAAGCTTCTGAACTCCCTCTGTAGGCATAGCATTGTAGATAGAAGCTCTCATTCCACCAACAGTTCTATGACCCTTGAGGTTTACAAAGCCTGCTGCTGTTGCTTCTTTTACGAATTTGGCATCGAGGTCTGCATCACCTGTGACAAATGGTACATTCATAAGTGAACGGTCTTCTTTTCTGACTGTTCCCTTGAACATTTTGCTCTCTTCAAGGAAATCATAAAGGATTGCTGCCTTCTCCTCATTATGCTTCTTCATTGCCTCAAGTCCGCCCATCTTCTTGAGCCACTTGAATACCTTGCCACAGATATAGATACCGTAGCATGGTGGTGTATTGTAAAGGCTGTCATTGTCTGCCTGGGTCTTCCACTTGAGCATGGTTGGTGTGCCTGGGAGGCAGTCATCTGTGATTAAGTCCTCACGGATAATTGCAATTACCACACCTGCTGGTCCTATATTTTTCTGGACTCCGCCATATACCACGCCATATTTTGTGACATCAATAGGCTCTGATAAGAAACATGAGGATACATCAGATACAAGCAGCTTGCCCTTTGTGTTTGGCAGGGTTTTATATTTTGTACCATAGATTGTATTGTTCTCACAGATGTATACATAGTCCATATCATCTGTAATTGGAAGGTCTGAGCAATCAGGAATGTATGAGAAGGTCTCATCTGCTGAAGATGCAAGCTCTACAGCCTCACCGTAAATCTTAGCTTCCTGAAAAGCCTTCTTAGCCCACTGGCCTGTGATGATATATCCAGCTTTTTTGTTTTTCATCAGGTTCATTGGAACCTCTGCAAAAAACTGTGAGGCTCCGCCCTGAAGGAAAAGTACCTTGTAGTTGTCAGGGATATTCATAAGGTCACGAAGGTCTGCCTCTGCCTCTTTGATGATGTCATCAAACCATTTAGATCTGTGGCTCATCTCCATGACAGACATTCCGCTGCCCCTGTAATCCATCATCTCATCTGCTGCCTCTTTTAAAACTTCCTCTGGAAGTACAGCAGGACCTGCTGAAAAGTTGTACACTCTGCTCATATTTGTTTCCTCACTTTCTTACTTAATAAACATTTTCAAAGCACATTCTATTTATCATTTTTAGAATTGTAATCTTCTTCATCAAAGGCTTCATTGATTGGGGAACCTGGTGCAACCATAGGCCATACCTTATCATCACAATCAATAATGCAGTCAATTACAAATGGCTTCTTACACTCAAGAGCTTCTGCAAAGGCTTCCTTAAACTCTTCCCTTGTAGTTACTCTTCTTGCCTCAGCTCCCATTGCCTCACAGAGCTTGACACAATCAACACCATCATCCAGCACTGTAGCCGAGTAATGCTTCTCATAGAATAAGGTCTGCCACTGTCTGACCATTCCAAGTACATGGTTATTGATAATAACCTCAATCAGTGGAAGCTTCTCTCTGGATGCTGTAGCAATTTCATTCATGTTCATTCTGAAACAGCCATCACCAGCTATATTGATTACCTGCTTATCCGGATTTGCTGTCTGTGCTCCGATTGCTGCTCCCAGACCATATCCCATGGTTCCCAGTCCTCCGGAAGTAAGCAGATGTCTTGGCTTGCTGTATTTAAAATACTGGGCTGCCCACATCTGGTGCTGGCCTACCTCAGTTACCATAACTGCATCTCCATGGGTCATCTCGTAGATTGTCTCTATGACAGCAGGGCCTGAAAGACCATTCCTGTTGTAGTCCAGTGGAAACTGCTGTGCATAGTCTGCAATATGCTTGTTCCATGCTGCATGCTCCTGCTTTGCAAGCTTTGCATTTATAAGCTTTAAGGCTTCATTTACGTCTCCTACCACATCTGCTGTGACTCTGATATTTTTATTAATCTCAGCAGGGTCTACGTCAATCTGCAGGATTTTTGCCTGACGGGCAAACTTCTTTGGATTGCCAAGTACACGGTCTGAAAATCTGGTTCCGATTGCTATAAGCAGGTCGCACTCCGAAACACCCAGGTTTGATGTCTTGGTTCCGTGCATTCCAAGCATTCCAGTGTAGTTTGCAGCAGTTCCATCATATGCACCCTTGCCCATAAGTGTGTCACATACAGGTGCATCCACCAGCTCTACGAATTTCTTTAACTCTTCGCTTGCTCCTGAAAGAACTGCTCCACCACCTACAAATATGTATGGCTTTTTGGATTTCTCTATAAGTCCTATTGCCCTGTCAATCACATCCTCTGTGAGGAACTCAGTCTTTGGTGCAGGGAAAACAATATCTGCCTTCTCATACTCAACCTTCTGGGCTGTCACATCCTTTGGAATATCCACAAGGACAGGTCCCGGACGTCCCTTTCTTGCAATATCAAAGGCTCTTCTGATTGTAGCTGCAAGATTGTTTATATCCTTGACAATAAAACTGTATTTTGTAATAGGTGTGGTTATTCCTGCTATGTCAACCTCCTGGAAGCTGTCCTTGCCAAGAAGTGGTACTGTGACATTACAGGTGATTGCCACTACTGGAATTGAGTCCATGTAGGCTGTTGCTATTCCTGTCACAAGGTTTGTAGCTCCCGGTCCTGATGTAGCCATACACACTCCGACTTTCCCTGTGCTTCTGGCATATCCGTCTGCCGCATGGCTTGCCCCCTGCTCGTGGCTGGTCAGCACATGCTTTATCTCAGGATGCTTGTAAAGCTCATCATATACATTTAAAATAGCTCCACCCGGATAACCGAAAACTGTATCTACACCCTGTTCTTTTAAACATTCTATAATAATCTGTGATCCCGTTAACTGCATATTTCTAATCCTCTATAATTATTTTAGGCTCTGCCTTATACATCCTGCTCTCCTGGAAGTGCAAGAATTGCTCCCCTGTTTCCAGATGTAACAAGTGACGCATATCTCTTGAGATAGCCTGTTGTAACCTTTGGCTCTCTTGGCTGCCACTTTGCTTTTCTCTCTGCCAGAACCTCGTCTGACACATCAAGTTCAAGTGTCATCTCAGGAATATTAATCTTGATGATATCCCCTTCCTCGACGAGAGCGATTGGTCCGCCGACAGCTGCCTCTGGTGATACATGTCCGATTGAAGCGCCACGGCTGGCTCCTGAGAATCGTCCGTCTGTAATGAGGGCTACAGAGCTTCCCAGTCCCATTCCTGCGATTGCAGATGTAGGATTTAACATTTCTCTCATACCAGGGCCTCCCTTAGGTCCCTCGTATCTGATGACTACCACGTCACCCTCTACAATCTTACCGCCCTTAATAGCAGCGATTGCATCCTCCTCACAGTCGAATACTCTTGCCGGTCCCTCATGAACCATCATCTCCTCGACTACAGCAGAACGTTTTACAACTGAACCATCTGGTGCGAGATTTCCCTTGAGTACTGCAAGTCCGCCTGTCTTTGAATATGGGTTGTCAACTGGACGGATAACCTCTGGATTTAAGTTTACTGCGTTTGCGATGTTTTCTCCTACGGTTTTGCCTGTAACTGTCATACAGTCTGTATTCAAAAGTCCTATATCAGCAAGCTCCTTCATAACAGCCCATACACCGCCTGCCTCATTCAAGTCCTCCATATATGTAGGTCCTGCTGGTGCAAGGTGGCAGAGGTTAGGTGTTTTCTCACTGATTG
>CAVFAM010000414.1:0-511 GCA_963620375.1 Bacteroidaceae bacterium | reverse complement strand
AGCCTATCTCATGTGCGATTGCTGGCAGATGAAGCATAGAGTTTGTGGAGCATCCAAGCGCCATATCAACTGTAAGGGCATTCATGATAGCATCCTTTGTGATAATATCACGAGCCTTGATACCCTTGTTGTACATATCCATAACAGCCATGCCGGCATGCTTTGCAAGTCTGATACGCTCTGAATAAACTGCTGGAATAGTACCATTTCCTCTGAGTCCCATACCAAGAGCCTCTGTCAGGCAGTTCATAGAGTTGGCTGTATACATACCTGAGCATGAACCACAGGTAGGACATACCTTGTTCTCATACTCACATACATCCTCTTCTGTCATAGTTCCTGCAGCATATGAACCAACAGCCTCAAACATAGAAGAAAGAGATCTCTTTTTGCCCTGTACATGTCCTGCAAGCATTGGTCCGCCTGATACGAATACTGTAGGCAGATTAAGTCTTGCTGCTGCCATCAGAAGTCCAGGTACGTTCTTATCACAGTTTGGCACCATTACAAG
>CAVFAM010000413.1:0-3674 GCA_963620375.1 Bacteroidaceae bacterium | reverse complement strand
ATGCCCCTGCCTCTGTCAGCATTGCGTCCTTAAGCAACAAAGACAAAAGGATGCTGCGCATGTTCTGCCTCTCTGTCAGCGGCGAAAACCTTAAAGAGTGGACTGAGCCTGAAATGGCGGAGCTTCTTCACAAGATAAGCTCTATGTCCACAATGCTCTGCGAGCTTAAGGAGCTTCTCAGCTATCAGCTTGAAAAGATTGATTTTATTTCAGAGAATATCGACCTTGGCTTTGACTGCCCCCTGGAACTGCACTGCGCATATACCAGGGATCAGCTCCTTGCGGCCCTTGACGTAGCCAGGCCTGGGACTGTGAGGGAAGGGGTGAAGTGGATTGCCGCCAAAAAGATCGATGTTTTCATGGTCACCTTGAACAAGTCGGACAAGGAGTATTCAAAAACAACACTCTACAAGGACTATTCCATCAGTTCCACGCTGTTCCACTGGCAGAGCCAGAGCACGACATCTGAGACATCAGAGACCGGGCAGCGGTATATCAATCACAGGCAGAGAGGGAGCAGGGTGCTGCTGTTTGTCCGCGAGCAGAAGACAGACAGTCTCTCTGGCAAGGCCAGGGCATACACATTCCTTGGGGAGGCCAGCTATGTCAGCCATCAGGGAAGCCATCCCATAAGCATCATCTGGAAACTGGATCATGCCATACCGGCACGGTTCCTCGTAAAGACCAACAAGATGACCCAGGAGTAGAAGGATGAGTATCTGGCAGGCGCCTTGCACGTATGTCGCGGAATCCCTAATAATCTGCCCTGTTTAGGAGGTGAGAAAATGTTAAAAAAACTTATTTGTTTTATATTTGCAGTATGTATATTGTATACTGTTCCTGCACATGCTGCCAGTAAAGCTCAATTTGAAAGCATAATAAAGCAATACATACAGAGTGAGGTAGCAGAGGCAGTACACAGAGAATGCATATACTATAATGCTCAGCCACCAAAAGAGATTTTTACTCATATTGTCCAATTTGACAAAGAGGAGTGCGGTATTGTCCTAGAATTTTACGGAGGTTGTGATCCACGCGTAGTATCAGTAGCTGCTGACATGATAGCTATAGAAACATATAATATACTAAAGAGGCTTGGCATGTCTGATAGGCAAATGCAGCAAGCAGACTATTATATTACAGTACTGCCTGTTACTAAAAATAAAAATGGTAATGTGATTGCCTATGATGGTTCAGTCATATACTGGAAAGGGACAAATAAAAAGCTTATCTCGATATCAGCTGAAAAGTTACAGGGTGCTGCAAACAAGCTAAACCACTAACATTATTTTCTTCTAAAGAATGGTAAGTGAAAATGTTAAAAAAACTTATTTGTATTATATTTGCAGCATGTATATTGCATGCTGTACCTGCACATGCTGATTATATAAATCAATTAGAAAGCGGTCTAAACCAGTACATACAGAATGAGCTAACTAAGGAAATACAAAGAGATTATCCAGGATATAATACCCATGAAATTGGGGCACGTGTTGCCAGATTCAATGACCGCTGTGCTGTTATTGTGGACATTTCTTCTGGTCCAGATGATCCACGTATAATATCCTTAATTGCTGACCATATAGCTTATGAAACCTATAGTATACTAAAAAATCTTGGCTTAACAGACAGAACAAGCCAACAATTAAACCTTATGCTTATAGCAATTCCCATTAAAAATAAAATTGATAATTGGATTTTTTATGATGCCTCAATAGTGTACTGGGAAGGTGCAAATTTAAAGATTAAAAGGTATAATGGGAGGCAAACATACTATATCCTAGCTCTTGACAAATATTATAAAAAAGTGCCTGGCGATAAATTTGGGGACAATTGAAAAAAAATCGAAAGCATCGACTCAGATAAGTCAGTGTCTGTAGTAACCGTAGATAGTAACATGATATATGTAGAAACATATTAAGATGGGGAAGGTGAAATGTTAAAGAAAATCATTTTCTTTATATTTACAGCATGTATATTGTATGCTGTACCTGCACATGCTGTCAGTACAAAACAATTACAAGACAGTCTAGTACAGCACATGACTGGTAAGGTTGCTGCTGCAATAGACAAAGAGTGCATAAACTATAATGCACAGCCGCCTGAAAACATTGATATTTTTGTTTCCACACTGGATAAGGAGCACTGTGGTATTGTCCTGGACATTAAAGGCGGTTGTGATCCTCGTGTAGTAACCGTAATTGCTGACATGGTAGCGGTAGAAACATCTAAAATACTACCTAAGCTTGGCTTGTCAGAAAAGAAAATGCAGCAAACTAAATTTTTTATTTTGGTAATACCTGTTACCGAAAATTCGATGGGAAAATATGTGGCTTACGATGCTTCACTATTATACTGGGATGGCACAACTCCCAAACTGGACTGGGAACCAGCACACAAGGTACAGGCTGAGATAGACAACAGCTAGATTTCTATATGTGTAAAAAGTACCTGACACTTTTTTATTAGGATGAATTAAAATGTTAAAAAAGCTTATTTGTATTATATTTGCAGCATGTATAGTATATACAGTACCTGCATATGCTGTCAGCACAGATCAATTGGAAAGCAGGCTGAAACCGTATATACAGAACAAGGTATATGCTGCCTTACAAGAAGAGTGTGCAGAGTACAATGCACAACCACCCCATGAAATTGATGCTCGTGTTGGACGGCTGGATAAAGAACGCTGTGGAATTCTTTTGTTCATTTCTGGTCCCGGTGATCCACGTGTAGTAGCGGTAGCTGCTGACATGATAGCGGTAGAAAGTGTTAATATACTAAATAAGCTTGGAATGTCTGATAAGGCAATGCAACGAGCTGGATTCCGTATTTCAGTAATGCCCATCACCCGAAATAGAAACGGGAAATGGAGTGCTTATGACGCTTCTATATTCTTCTGGGAAGGTACAAAACCAAAACTTGAATGGCTAGATGCAGATACAGTGTATAATGCTCTAAATCTTGACAAACTAAAATAATACATATCGCAATTTTTCAGGCTCTTCGTGTTTTGTTGCAGGCAGGCAAATATCTTTCATCATAGATAGGAAAGGCATGAGTGATAAAACACCATGCCTTTCTGCATAGAGAAGGGGGAATGTGTGAGTTTCACCATGCTCTGCAGATTTCCACGAAGAGCCAGTTCGATCATACTCAGGAGCTGAGAGACGGCAAAAGGTTCTAAGACTGGCTCTAGCATACATGACAAGCCTCAGGTTCGGTCATCCCAGGATATTTGGCTCACAGGCTGTTGCAGCCAGATACAGGTATTTTACTTAACATAATTACCATTATGGGACATATAAAATACCTTTCATAATGTCCCTTGCCTGGCATCCCACCGTCTGCCTTCACGCCCCATTCCATGCCTGCCACCATGTATCAGGCATGATAACTCTCATAAATCCGCTGCAGACGAATTTCATCTGGCATCATTTCAGGTATTCCCCAGATACTCATGCCGGCACCTTTCCGGGATGACAAACTCAATGCCTCATGCCCCACCCTGCGCACCGGCATCTCTTGTTTTAGGACAGGTAGACATACTACTGTTCATATGTTATTTATTTAACATATAAATTATTGCTGTTTCAGGGGGTGCCTTGGCATGTTTAAAAAAATTGCAGGAATTGTATTCTTTTTTATACTGGCTTTCAGTACATCTGCTTACG
>CAVFAM010000412.1:0-2583 GCA_963620375.1 Bacteroidaceae bacterium | reverse complement strand
TCTCTAAGTAGTCGGTTAATTTTTTCATATTGACGCTCCTTTCATACCCATGGGGGTATAACCATAATATACCCATAGGGGTATCGGTTGTCAATGCTTTTGTGAAGATTATTACGAAGGGGTGGAACTGTTGTGAAAAAATGGTATATGAAAATACATAAAAAAGAGACACTCTGGATGAAAGTGTCTCCCGAAAATGCTTATTAAGTTAAATATATGCTACTGCATATTAGCGAACCGCTCGATAGCCTTGGTGAAATTCTTGATTTCTTCTTCATCTCCACTCGCCAGAGCATCCTTGATACAGTGGTTGATGTGTCCCTCAAGAACCACCTGACCACACTTATTGAGAGCGGATTTGGCTGCATTTAACTGTGACAGAATGTCCTCACAGGGTACATCCTCGTCTATCATCCGGTCGATAGCCTGAACCTGTCCGATTATTTTCTTGAGTCTTCTGTGAAGATTATCTGAATCCATGCACTGCTTCATGCCTTGTGTCTCCTTTGCGAATGTGACAATTTACATATGAGTATATTCTATTATGATTGGTCTTTTTTTGCAACAAGAACATCTTTGCCTTTAAAGGCAAAGCCAAGCTTGCATATGCGTTCTCTGGCTATGCCGGCAGCAATCAGGTCTGTCTCATATCCACGCTCCTCAATCTGGAGAAGTGCGTTTGCTGCTGTCTCCTCAAGGTCTTTTTCCCGTCTGGCATTGAATACCTTAAACTCCATGATAAAGGCATCCATATCCGGTCTGAGCGGATAAAGTGCTATATCATATCTGCCACGCCCACTCTCCCTGTTTGAGACAATCCTGTACTCGTCCTTTAAGGCTACGATGAGTCCAAGAACAAGCCCGTGAAAGAAATTCTCTGGTGCTCTCTGGGAAGAACCGCCTGTGTCGAAATAACTCATGGATGGATATGTGATACTTAGAAGTACATCCTCCATACGCTCTGTATCATGCCCAAGCATCGCCTTGATAAACTCGTTATAATAGAGTGAACCATTTTTCATCATGCCCATGACTTCTGTCTTAAACATGCTCATGACCTCAAGATTTGTGACAGACACATCGCACTCTGTGTATTCATCATATTTTACCACATTGTCTGCCTTAATATATCCGATAGAGAGAAGCAGTGACCACAGGCTGTTCTCATCCCCATCCATATACTGAAATGTGATGTTTTCATTTATTTTCTTGTGTACCACATTGCCCGCCACAAGCTGCTCTATTTCATATTTGCTCTCCAAAGGATGTTTTCGGATAATATCACCTATAATCTTATTACTGCTGGTATTTATCCAGTATGAAATAAACATACCCCTATCTAAAAAGCAGGAGATAGACCAAGGATTATATATATCCTTATGATTGCCGAAAATAAAGCCGTTATAATATCTTTTAACTTCCTTAAAAGCATCACTATCCTGACATTTCAATATATCCTTGACCTCCTGCTCGGTAAAGCCAAAGCAGTCGCTATAGTCATTATCAGTCACTGTATATGTTTCTATATTGTTGAGGTCTGAAAAGAGCGAATTTCTGGATATTCTTGTGACACCTGTGATTATTGCCTTGTAAAACAGCTCATTTTCCTTAAAGGTATCGTGAAATAATCCTCTGCAGGTCTCTATCATTTCATCCCAGTATCCGCCAGTATCTGCTTCAAGCAAAGGCGTGTCGTATTCATCTAAGAGGATGATTGGGCATTTGCCGTAATGCTTGTACACCAGCCCACATAAGGTATTTATACTTTTTTCAACAACACTGCCGTCAAAGTCAAATAATGCAGACTTCAATCTCCTGAATTCGTTTTTGTCATCATCGGTTAAAGTGTCACTTTGGAGAAGATACTCATGTCTGTTATACATTGTATGCAGATTGGACATCATGCCACGCATGCTCTGGGCATAGTCTCTGCCCTTACAGCCACCAAAGGATACAGAGATAACAGGGATGGTTCCAAAAAGTTTTCTGCATAAGTCATCCTGCCACACCTTAAGCCGGGAAAAATACTCGGGATGGTCGGCATACTGAGGGTCAAAAAAGGTACGCACAGTGCTTAGCATAAGACTCTTGCCAAAACGGCGGGGTCTGGTGATAAGGGAAATGCGGGAGGACTTATGAACCCATTCTGATATAAAGTGGGTTTTATCTACATAAAAGAAATTATTTGTCCTGAAGTCCACAAAATTCTGATAACCAATTCCAACCTTTTCACTAAGATAGGGATTATTTTTTAAAATATTTGATAATCCATCTATATATGCATTGAGACGCTTCTTCTCCTCCTGAAGCTTACTGCGCTCGTCAAACTCAAGCAGCACTTCCTGACGCTCAGACAGCTTGACATAGCAGCTGACGGATTTCCCGTCTATGGTGCGCTGCACATAGGGCTGCTTCCTGCCATTTATGGTCTTGTAGGTGAGGGTACCTTTTGGAAGCTGGTTAAGCCTCATATCTATTTCTTCAATTCGCCGCTTGGGGTTGCTCATGGCAGGCTCCTTTCTCATTTATGCAGGGACAAAATGGTTATGATTGGTTACGATTATTATATAACCATCCATAACC
>CAVFAM010000411.1:6974-9525 GCA_963620375.1 Bacteroidaceae bacterium | reverse complement strand
AGGGTGAGAAGGTTGATATGCAGATTGGATTCCAGCCTAAGGATGGGGTTGTGGAGTTCATCAAAAAGAATTTGTAGAAGCGTATTTGAGTTATGAGTGATAAATACGATAAATTAAAGTTAGAAAATCAACTGTGTTTTCCCCTCTATGCAGCTTCCAAGGAGATAGTCAGGCACTACAAGCCTTTCCTTGACAAGCTGGACATGACCTATACCCAGTACATCACAATGATGGTCATGTGGGAGCACAAGGAGCTGACGGTTAAGGAGCTGGGGCAGTATCTGTATCTGGATTCCGGAACCCTCACGCCACTTCTTAAGACTATGGAGAAGAAGGGCTGGGTTGAGAGAAACCGGTCCAAGGCAGATGAGAGAGTCCTTAATGTCAGCATAACCACTGAGGGCCAGGCTTTGAGAGAGAAGGCTCTCTGTGTGCCGGAACAGATGGCGGGCTGTGTGTGTCTTGAGCCTGAGGAGGCTGAGGAATTATATAAGCTCTTGCACAAGATACTGGGCAGCCTTAATTCTTAGTTGCCATGCATCCAGAGAAGCGGATGCCCATGATATAGCAAAGTATTGCAGGGATGGAGAGTAATTTCCATCCCTATTTTTTTAGCTGTTATGTATCCAGAAAAGTTATCAGTGACATATTAGATTGATATACTGCAAATTTCTCTTTAAATTTGACGAAAATTGTGGTATCATACCTCCGACATGAATAAATATACAAAAAAGGTGTATGAGATATGAATAAAAAACAAAAGAGATGGAGTATTTTTCTCCTTGCCCTGTTTATCTGTCTATCAGTGGCAGGCTGTGGGAAAAATGATGACAAGAAGCCTCTTGCTGTAGAGAGCGTAGAGGATTTGGCTGGCACCACAATCGGTGTACAGATTGGAACTACCGGTGCAATTTATGCAGAGGATTTTGTGGCAGAAAATCCCGGTACAGAAGTTATCCGTTACAACAAGGGTGCAGATGCAGTTCAGGCTTTAAAGCAGGAAAAAATCGACGCTGTGTTGATTGATGAGCAGCCAGCCCTTGCCTTTGTGGAGAAAAATGATGAGCTTACCATTGCAGATGAGGAGTTTGCTGTGGAAGAATATGCAATCGGTATCGCAAAGGAAAACGATGAGCTTTTGTACCAAATCAATGATGCTCTTGAAGCTATCAAGGTCAACGGTACCATGGATGAAATCGTGTCAAACTACATAGGTGATGAAAAGGGCGAGCATCCATATGAATCGCCTGAGGGACTCACCCGTGAGAATGGTACGCTTAACATGGCTACAAATGTGGCGTTTCCTCCATATGAGTACTATGAGGACAAGACCGCAGTTGGTATAGACGTTGACATGATGCAGGCCATTGCTGATTATCTCAATATGAATCTGGTGGTCACAGATATGGAGTTTGATTCTGTAATCATGGCGGTTCAGAGTGGCAAGGCAGATGTGGCAGCAGCAGGACTCACTGTGACTGAGGACAGACTCAAAAACATAAGCTTTTCCGAGCCATACACAACTGCAAAGCAGGTTATTATATACAACAATGGCACAAAGGCAGCAGGCATGTCCCTTGGTGACAAGATATATCAGACCTTTATCGAGAAAAACCGCTGGCAGTATATACCAAAGGGACTTGCAAACACTCTTTTGATTACGATTTTTTCTGGATTAATTGGTATACTGCTTGGCTCCATCATAGCAAATGTCCGTGTGGCATATGAGCGTAATGATGAGAAGAGCGTGTGGATACGCATACTTAATGCTATTTTCAAGGTATACATCACAGTCTTCCGTGGAACCCCAATGGTGGTGCAGCTTCTGATTATGTATTATGTGGTATTTGCCCAGACCGCTGTAAATCCACTGATTGCAGCAGTTATTGCCTTTGGATTAAATTCAGGAGCCTACCTGTCGGAGGCAATCCGTTCAGGAATCATGGCAATCGAAATAGGACAGTTTGAGGCAGGAAGAAGCATGGGCTTTAACTATCACGAGACTGTCAGATATATCATCATGCCACAGGCGATTAAGGTTTCCCTTCCAGCAATCTTCAACGAGTATATTGCCCTCTTAAAGGAAAGCTCTATTGTAGGTTACATAGGACTTATGGATTTGACCAAGGCTGGAGATATTATCAGAAGCAATACCTATGAGGCACTGGTTCCTCTGGTATCAGTTGCGCTTGTCTATCTGGTCTTAGTTATGATTATGACAAGCTTTGTGAGCCGCTTAGAGAGGAGGCTTAAACGTGAAAAATAATGAACCATTAATTCAGATAAAGAACATGACAAAATCCTTTGACAAGCAGGTGATTTTAAAGGACATCAATCTGGAAATCGATAAGGGTGAGGTGGTATCAATCCTTGGACCGTCAGGTTGTGGAAAATCCACCCTGCTCAGGAGCATGAACCTATTGGAAAAGCCTGATTGTGGAGAAATCATCTTTGAAGGGGAAAACTTACTGGATAAATCAGTTTCTGTGGATAAGGTCCGCCAGAAAATCGGAATGGTATTCCAGCAATTTAACCTTTTTCCACATATGAC
>CAVFAM010000411.1:0-6964 GCA_963620375.1 Bacteroidaceae bacterium | reverse complement strand
GAGGATGCCACAGCCCAGGCAGAGTCTTTACTTAAAAAGGTAGGACTTCTTGAAAAGGCGGATGCCTACCCAGCCAGCCTGTCAGGCGGACAGAAGCAGAGAATCGCAATCGCAAGAACTCTGGCTATGAACCCGGATGTGATCCTCTTTGATGAGCCAACCTCTGCCCTTGACCCAGAGATGGTAGGAGAGGTGCTTAACCTGATTCGTGAGCTTGCCAAAGAGGGCATGACCATGATTATTGTCACTCACGAGATGGCTTTTGCCAGGGATGTGTCTTCAAGAATCCTGTTTATTGATGATAAGAATATCTGCGTGGATTCTGAGCCGAAGGAGTTTTTTGAACATCCTGCCAATGACAGGGTGAGAGATTTTTTAGGACATTTTAATAAGTAGCATAGCTGCTATATCCATGAAAGCAGCAGGTGGCTGGTTAGGATAAGATTTTTAAAAATCAACATAATTAATAAGAAGCGTGATATAGTAGGGATGGAGTTTTTATAGCCATCCCTATTGTTATGTATCCAGAGAAGCTGCCGGTGGCAGGTTTTCTGGATTACCATAAATCAAAAGAAACAACATGCTGACATGAATTATAAGAAATGATGGCAATAAGTTTAACAATAGGTTTTGCTTGTAAATAAAAATTGAGAAAATATAAATCAAGGGAAAGACGGTGTAAACATGAAAATCAACGAAAAATACAAGGGCATATTTTATATAATTCTGGCAGCCTTAGGCTTTGCTCTTATGAATTTGTTTGTAAAGCTTGCAGGCGACCTGCCTGCCATAGAGAAGAGCTTTTTCAGAAATCTTGTGGCTATATTTTTCGCCTTTGTGGTGATGAAGCAAAAGAAGATAGACTTTAGGATTCCGGAGGGCACAGGAAAATATATATTTTTCCGGTCATTTTTTGGAACAATAGGAATATTTGCGAATTTCTACGCAATAGGTAAATTAAATATCGCAGATGCTTCCATGCTCAATAAACTGTCACCATTTTTTGCCATTATTTTTTCCTACTTCTTGTTAAAGGAAAAGATAAAACCCTATCAGTTTGTATGCGTGATTGTGGCATTTATGGGAGCACTCTTTATCCTGCGTCCGGGCTTTGACAGCGTGGCTACCTTCCCGGCATTCATAGGAATGGTTGGCGGAATGGGAGCAGGACTTGCCTATACCAATGTGCGTCTTGCCACAAAGCACGGGGCACCTGGTCCACTGATTGTATTCTGTTTCTCGGTTTTCTCCTGCCTGTGCGCTGTGCCTTTTATTATCTTTGACCACGCACCATTGGCATGGTGGCAGCTTGCATCCCTGCTTATGGCTGGACTTTCCGCTACACTGGGACAGTTCTCAATCACTGCGGCATACACCTATGCACCAGCAAGTGAGCTGTCAGTCTATGACTATACACAGATTGTGTTTGCAGCTCTGCTTGGAATCATATTCCTGGGCGAGGTGCCAGACCTTATCAGCATAGCAGGCTACCTCATTATATGTGGTGCGGGAATTGCCATGTTCCTTATCAGGAGAAAATTGGAGCGCAGGGGTGAGACTGCACAAAAATAGCAGAAGTTTATTTTTGAAAAATTTACAGCGAAATGAATGTATGGCTCCCAAAGCCGTAAAAACTCTGGTATAATTGGCATAACAAAACAAAATTCGGGTGAGGTTTTTATGTCTTTATTTAGTGAACGATTTAATTTGAGCATATTTGATTACAGCTCCCTGGCATACTGTGTCGTGGAGCTGTTTCTGGATGATGAGGGACAGCCCAAGGACTGGATATACAGGTACTGTAATCAGGCATTTGCGGACATAAAGGAATACAGACTGGAGGCTATGATAGACCACTCTTATCTGAGCCTGTTTCCAGAAGCGGATGAGCGGTATCTGCAGGCGTATTATGAAGCGGCATTTGAGAACAAGCCGGGTGGAATCGACCTCAGCATAAATGGGGAGAACTATCATGCCGCCATTATGCCAATAGGCAGGATGGGCTTTTGTTCATGCACCCTCTATTCTGTGGCAAAGCCGGTGGATGAGAGGGATGTCCTCGACAAGCTGTCGTCAGAGTATGTGTCAATATACCGTATTGAGTTAAACAGCGGAGAGTACGAGATATTGCGCCTTGTTGCAGATACCAATGCCAGACAGCTTGTGGAGAGCAACAAGCAGCTCTATTCAAGCTTTGATGAGTATGTCATTGAATATGCCAAGGAGTTTATTCCTGTAGACGAGAGAGCGGAATTTTTCGATAACCTGACCTGTAAGGAGATGAAGAGGAAGCTTACCAGTGCTGAGAAGCTGACATACCACTATCACAGCATATCAAGGCTGGGACAGGACAAATTCTTTGAGGCATATGCCGTAAAAGGTCAGGTGGATGAGCATGAGTTTAATATTTTTCTTGCTTTCAGAAATATAGACAATATTGTATACAAGGAAAAGGAGATACAGGACAAATTGCAGAATGCACTGGATGAGGCAAGGCTTGGAAATGAGATTATTTCAGCTATAGCCAAGACCTACCAGTACATATCCAGAATAGACATAGCCGCAGATTATTTCGAGGAGATAAGCAACAGGGATACTACTGAAAATAATTTTATAAAATCAGGAACCCTGTCTAAGAATAATGCCAGAGTCTACAAAAATGTAGTGGATGAGGAATATCAGGAAGCCTTTATGAATTTTGTAAATCTAAAGACCCTGCCAGAGCGTATGGCACAGGAGGAGACCATCGCTATAGAATACCGTACCAAGAGCGGAAACTGGCATAAGCTCAGATTTATCGAGAAGAAGAGGGATGAGACAGGCAGGCTTACAAATGTGCTCTGTGTAATGCGCAGCATAAGTGACACCAAAAAGACAGAGGAAAACCTTATGAATCAGGTGGCTGAGGCTAAGAAGGATGCAGCCTTAAAAACCAGATTTTTGTCAAATATGAGCCATGACATCCGCACACCGATAAATGGAATCCTGGGAATGATAGACCTGTCAGACCATTATCCGCAGGATATGGAGATACAGAGCCGGTGCAGGGACAAAATCAAGGATATGTCCAGATTTCTTGTATCTCTTGTGGATGACGTGCTGGCAATCAACAAGCTTGATACCATTCAGGATGTGAAGCAGGATATAGAGTTTGACCTGGCAGAGATGCTTAACAGGGCTAATAACAGCAAACAGATTATAGCTGCGGAAAAAAATATAGATTATATAGTGGATTGGGAGAGGTCAGATATGAAGCACATGTATCTGATTGGCAATCCCCTTTATGTAGAGAGGATACTTCTGGCTATAGCTGACAATGCAGTAAAATTCACAAATGCAGGTGGCAGTGTGAGTGTGTGGTGCAGGGAGCTTTCTGCGGATGATGAACAGGTGACATACGAGTTTGGCTGCACAGATACGGGAATCGGCATGAGCGAGGGCTTTGTCAGCCATGCCTTTGATATGTTTTCCCAGGAAAATGCCACAAGCCGTACCAGATATGAGGGTACTGGACTGGGGCTTGCCATAGCCCAAAAGCTTGCAGATAAGCTTGGTGGTACAATCGAGCTGCAAAGCAGGCAGGGAAGTGGAACAACAGTACTTGTAAAGCTGACATTTAAGATAGCCTCAGGCTTTGAGGAAAAGGCTGATGTCAGGGCGGACATGGAGGCTGTGTCTGTTGATAAGCTTAAGGCACTGGTTGTGGAGGACAATGAGCTGAATATGGAGATAGTAGACTTCATGCTTCAGGACAATGGCATTATAGTAGAGCATGCAGTGGACGGAGCCCAGGCTGTGGAAAAGTTTGAAAATTCAGAGCCGGGTTATTATGATGTAATCCTTATGGATATTATGATGCCTAACCTAAACGGCTGGGATGCCACCAGAAAGATACGCTCGCTGGATAGGGCAGATGCTGGGTCAATACCGATTATTGCCATGAGTGCAAATGCCTTTGCAGAGGATATGATAAACAGCCGTATTTCAGGCATGAATCTGCACCTTACAAAGCCACTGAGTGAGTCAAAGCTGATTGATGCTATCAGGGAATGTCTTATCGCAAAAGAAAATGAAATGTGGAAAAAGTGCAATTTTTGCATGAAATATTACAAGAAATAGTTGGTGTTAAGTTCTATAATTAATATTATCAATCTGACGGATGCCTGACAATAATATAACTGTCGATGGCATAGAGAGCAGATATACAGGAGAATAAATATGGCAGCAGAGAGAAAAACATTAACACAGCTATTTGTACCAATATGCTTTGAGACACTATTTTATATGCTGTCCGGCATGGTGGATACACTGATGTTATCGTCAGTGAGCGATCAGGCGGTCGGAGCAGTAGGTACAGCAAATACATATATAGGCGTCTTTATCATTATGTTTGGAGTCATATCTTCGGGCATGGTGGCAGTCATGACCCAGAACATAGGAGCAGGCAGACCGGGCATTGCCTATCAGGCAAGACAGCTGGGACTGGCATTTAATGCAGTGATAGGCTTAATAATGTCAATTTTTCTGGCTGTATTCTCTGGAAGCATACTAAGAATCGTGAGCATAGCCCCAGCACTTATGGAGCCAGCGGAGACCTATCTTAAGATAGTTGGAGGCGCATGCTTTCTGAATGCACTTATACCTATTTTTGCCAGCTATCTGAGAGTGTTTGGCTATACAAAGCACTCGCTGATTGGAACAATCATAGGAAATGTACTTAACATAGTCTTAAACTCAATATTCCTCTTTGTGCTGGACTGGGGAGTAATGGGAGTTGCAGTAGCCACAGTTATATCAAGAGTCGTAAACCTCATTATTGTGGCAGCCATGGGAGCAGTGCTCATAAAGGCAAAGCAGAGCCCGGAGCGTATGCCGGCAGGAAAAATACTGGGACAGATAATAAAAATCGGCTTTCCATCAGCCTGTGAGACAGCCCTTTACAACATAGCCATGACTTTTATCGTGCGCTATATGAACCAGATGGACGCAAACGGAATGAACGTCACAGCCCGCTCATACACCATGCAGATAGCAAACTTTTCATACTGCATAGGAGCCGCCCTGGCACAGGCAAATGCAATCATGACAGGCTGGCGGATTGGAGCAGAGGAGTACGGGGAGTGCGATAAGGGAACCAGAAAGGCAGCCATATATGGAATAATAGCAGCCACCTGCTTTTCAGTGACCTTTGCAGCTACAGGACATTTCATAGTCCACATATTCACGGATGATGCGCAGATGATAAATCTGGTGGTAAAGCTCCTTATAGTAGACATCTTCCTTGAGTTTGGGCGAGTGACCAATCTGGTCTACGGACAGGCACTAAAAACCAGTGGAGATGCACTCTTCCCAGTAGTTATGGGAGCTATATTTATGTATCTTTTTGCAGTAGGCGGCACCTATTTCCTGGGCATACACCTTGGACTACTGGCAGTGGGAGCCTATATAGCCATGGCAGCAGATGAGTGCGCCAGAGCCGTGGGAATGGTGCTCAGATGGAAGAGTGGCAAGTGGAAAAATAAGAGACTTGTGGAATCGTAGGAGAAGGATATGTACTATGAACTAAAAGAAAATAAGCCGCATGGTACAAAGGATGACCCATTTAGCACCTATCATATCAGGGATGTGAACCGTGCATTTCAGATACCGGTACACTGGCATGATGAACTGGAAATAATATATGTAAAAGGAGGCTCTCTCAATGTGAATATAGCAGGGGAGAGCTATGTCGGAAAACCCGGGGACGCCTTTGTCGTGTCGCCGGGAAATCTGCATTTTATGGGTTCACAGACAGGAAAGGTGGATTACTATACCTTTCTGTTTCCTATGAAATACGTCACATTTAACACAGAAGATATGCTGGATAGAGAAGTGCTAGAGCCCTTAAACAGCGGACGACTTATGATACATCCCCAGATAGGCAAAACAGCAAGGGATATATGCGAGCAGTTAATAGACATCCACCAATTAAAAAACAGAGAAGCAGAGCAGAAAATAGCAGCCCAGCTAAAAACCAAAATGACCCTGTTACAGTTTATCCTCAAGATGTGGCAGGAGGGCTCGATAAAAGATAACGCCACAAGTGGCAGAAACACAGTGGAAAAAGAAATGGTATCCTATATACAACAGAATTACACAGAGAAAATATCCCTAAAAGAATTTGGAGCCCAGTTTCATCTGTCAGAAAAGTATATATCCAGGTACTTCAAGGAGCACTTTCATATAACATTATCCCAGTATGTAAACCACCTGCGCTTAGAACACGCCAGACAACTACTTCAGGACACCACCCTGCCCATAACAGAGGTCGCAATGCAGAGCGGCTACCAGAATGTGAGTTACTTCATCAGGAGCTTCAAAAAGACATACGGAGAACCTCCGCTTAAGTACAGGAAAGAATAGGAAGAAGTCAAATAAGGCTTTATTTTTGGGAAAATCTATGATAAAATCGCATTTGTTAGTTGTATAAAACTGTCACTAACTGAGATGAGAAACAATAGCTTTGGGAGCAGTTAATGATAAGATAAAGGATAATATAAGGTAATAAATGCGATTTTCATGTCGTATTTTTTTTATCTGTATGTTAGTTAAATCTAATAATTGTTTGAAGTATAAAACGTGCCAAAGCAGAATATACAATATCTTATGTTGGATATTTAACCAGGTACAATGAATATATGAAGCAATAAGAGATAAAAGATTGCAGATAACAAAAGTAGAAACATAAACTAAGTGCAAGTAAAAACGAAAACAGCAGATAAAAAGTATACCATTAGAACAATACCCAAATAATGGACAAACGATGCAAGAGGTGAGCAGAAAATATGATTCATCATATTTTCCCTCACCGCCCCACAAAATTTAAGTGAGGGATAGGGGCTGGGCGGCTGGCGGAGATGAGACTTGTGCAGGATGTTAGATTTTCTTAATGTTCTGTACGTTTCCCAGCAACCCGGCAACAGGA
>CAVFAM010000410.1:0-4339 GCA_963620375.1 Bacteroidaceae bacterium | reverse complement strand
CTTTCTCTCCTCAAGAGGACCTACGCTGTCCTCCCAGAAGAAGTTTGAGACAAAATTGCCGCCCGGATATCTAATCACAGGCACATCCAGGTCTTTTACCAGCTCGATGACGTCCTTGCGGAAGCCATCCTCGTCTGCCATCGGATGGTCAGGCTGGTAAATACCGCCATATACAGCTCTTCCCAGATGCTCGATAAAGGATCCATAGATTCTCTTATCCACTTCTGATACGCGAAAAGCCTTATCAATAATCATTTTTGCATTTTTCAACTTATTATCCCCCTTTAACCCTTTACTGCTCCTGCTGTCATTCCTTCAATGAAGTACTTCTGGAAGCACAGGAAGAGGACTAAGATTGGCAGGATTGAGAAAAATGAGCCTACAATCAATAAGTCGTAATTATTTCCATATGGTGTGATAAGTGTATTCAAACCAATTGGAAGTGTATACTTCTCTGAGCTTCTAAGCACAAGGAGCGGCCACAGGAAATTGTTCCAGCAGTTCATACCATTTAAAATCGCCATAGCGGCAAATGAAGGCTTCATAATCGGAAGCACCAGTCTGAAAAAGATACCGTACTCTGATGCACCGTCGATTCTTCCAGCCTCTATAATCTCCTTTGGCATACCAGTCAGGTACTGGCGGAAGAAGAAAATAGTAGATGCGTGTGCCAAAAATGGCAGGAATATTGCTGCATAGTTGTCTGACAATCCCATGTCATTTATCTGTGTATACAATGGAAGCATAAGCATCTCAAATGGCACTGACATAATGAGCAGTACGCATACGAACAAGGCGTTTTTGAATTTGAAATCATATGCTGAAAATCCATATGCTACAAAGGCACTGATAAAGAGTGTGAGCACAACCTGTACGATTGTCAGCACAATACTGTTAAAGAACCAGCGGAAGTAGTTGCCGGAATCAGTAAACAGCATTATGTAGTTGTTGAAATTGGCTGTGTTAAAGTCAATCTTTAAGTTAAGTCCATACCTGATTAACAGGGTTCCTTCCTGAAAGGTTCCGGCAAAAATTGCCCAGAATGGAAGTAAAATAATAACCGCAAGCAGAATCAGGAAAGCCGAAGCAAGGATTTTTAAAGCAATTTTTTTAGGTTTAGCTGTCTTTTTCATTACTTCTCCTCCTTCTTGAATGTTCCAGTTGCTGCAAGCTGAATAATGTTAATGAGTAAAACAAGGGCAAGAAGGATTACACCTACCGCAGATGCGTATCCCATGTCGTTTTTCTCAATACCCTGTCTGTACAGGTAGCCGACAATAGTCAGTCCGATATTGTTTGGTGAGTTGTTGCCTGCGTATAACATGTAGCTCTCGTTAAACATGGCAAGACCACCATAGATACTGATTGTTAAAACATAGACAATCGTAGGCTTAAGCATAGGCACTGTGATTTTGATAAATTTCTGCCATGTAGATGCACCATCAATAGATGCAGCCTCGTAGTAATCCCCCGGTATGCTCTGCAAGCCTGACAGGAAATACATCATATTTACACCAAACCAGCGCCAGCATGCCAGAAGCAGCAAGGCGAAAAATCCGGTTCCTGAGTTTTTAAGCCACTTGATTGGTCCGACTCCAAAGAGTCCCACTGCCTGATTCATAAGGGCTGTGTCCATCTCACCAAAAATCAGACGGAATACTGTACCTGCTACTACTACAGATGTAAGTGCAGGAATGAAAAGTGAGGATTTGAAAAATCCCTTGAGCTTTTCTCCTACAACCTTTGAGTTGATGATGCAGGCGAGTAACATTGGAATAGGAATAAGTAAAATCAGTGTTGCTATCATGTATTTAAAGCTGTTAAGGACCGCAACCTTAAACACTCTGTCCCCCAGCAGCCTTTTGTAGTTATCAAGCCCCAGAAAAGTCACCTGTCCCGGCAATATCTTTTCTGTACTCATGATGCCTGACTTTACAATTGGTGTCACCCAGAAAATCGCAAATGTCAATACAAACGGCAGGATAAATACATATGGTGCTGCTTTTTTCGAGTAAAAAAATTTCTTCATTATCTCTCCCCCTCTATTATAGAAGCTCCTTGAGCCATACCAGCATCTCGCCATGTTCACGATTACCCCAATAGCAGTATGGTACAGCAGTAAGCTTTACGTCCTCTAATTCGACCTTTTTCTCCTGGTACAGGGTGTCATCCTTCCAGCCGGTCTCAGAAATTTTCTTTCCGTCCAGATGTATGATACCACAACCACCGAGGATTTTCTTATCAAATTCCTCCATTAATGGTTGCTTTGTGTCCACCAGGATGGACGCCAGATTGTCTCCGTTGTCAGTCTCCTCTATGCAGTATACCAGAGGTCCCTTGACAATGGCGGCTTTGGCTGAGTCAGCCCTTACCTTTGGATTGGCGTGTACGAAAACAGGCTCCGCCTTAAACTCAATGTCAAACTCATTATTATGAAGCTTTGCATTGACCTTTGCATAGCCATTTTCCACGCTGTATTCCACAGCCCTGCCATCCTGACTGATACTAAAATTCTTTGCGTATTTAGGAATACGGAAGGCAAGCCCCCCCTGAGTCTCTGCCTCTCCCTTAAGGCTTACGTGCAGCTTGTTTTCCCAAGGGAAATCTCCTGTCAGCTCAAGCTTAAAGGCAAGTCCATTGATTTGCACATCTGCCTCGTTTGCTATGTAGAGGTTGATGTAGAGCTCGCTCTCTTCCTCAAAATATATGTACTGTCCAAGGGAAGCCAGAGTCCTTGTAATATTTGGCGGGCAGCATGCCACTCCAAACCAGGTCTGTCTCACAGGCTTCACATGCTCCTTTGAAGTCCTTGGCAGGCAGTTGTCCGGCCACACCTCAAGTGGATTGACATAGAAGAAGCTCTTTCCGTCCATTGCTATACCAGAGAGGACTGTGTTGTAAAGTGCCTTTTCCACCACATCCATATAGGAAGCATCCTTTTTGATGTCTGCCATGCGCTTTCCAAACATTGCAACTCCAATTGAGGCACAGGTCTCGGAATAATTGCTGTCGTTTGGCAGGTCATAGTCTGTGGTAAATCTCTCCAACAGCCCTGACGAACCAACGCTTCCTGTGATGTACATGCGCCTGTTCACCATGTTGTTCCACAGGGTATCGCAGACCTGTAAAAGCTCCTTGTCATCATACTCATATGCCAGGTCTGCCATGGCTGTGTACATATAGTTGGCTCTGACTGCATGCCCCTCTGCTGTCTTTTGCTCACGCACCGGCTTATCTGACTGGGAGTATTTTGTATCGTAATTCATAAACTCCGGGAAAATCCTCTTGTGACCATCTCTCTTTTCCTCACGCAGGAAATAATTCTCCCCGGTTCCTCTTATGTCTATAAAGTATCTGGCAAGCTCAAGATACTTCCTAACCCCTGTGACACGATAAAGCTTAACCAGCGCCAGCTCTATCTCCTGATGCCCCGGATAGCCGTGTATCTGATTCTCACCCTCCCCAAAGGTCTGACAGATTAAATCAGCAAATTTTGACACAATCTTAAGAAACTTATCCTTGCCTGTTGCCTCATAATATGCAACTGCTGCCTCAATCATGTGTCCCGCTGTGTACAGCTCATGCCCCTCCATGAGATTGCTCCAGCGTCTGTCTGGCTCCTTTATCGTGAAATATGTATTTAAGTATCCGTCCGGCTGCTGGGCTCTGCCGATTAAATCAATGGTCTCATCTGCCAGTGCCTCAAGCTTCTCATCACGCTCATAGCTTAATGCAAAACCAACTGCCTCAAGCCACTTTGCAACATCTGTATCCTGAAAAACAGCCCCCTGAAATTCGCCCTGGCTCTCACCTGCTGCGATTTTAAAATTCTCGATACAGTGACTTGTCTCTACACCTTCCAAACGGTCATTCAAAATGTCCCACTGATACGGAATAATCACATCCTTTACAAGGTGTACATATTTATTCCAAAAGCTGTCAGTGATATGTATATTCTTAAGTGGTACACTGGAATTTGCCGCCTTCCCCATATTGTCGCCTCCTTATTAAACGTTTAACATCTTCTTTAAAAAATAATTACGGCGGTTTTCCTTACCCTTCCGTAATCTTTTCGTCTATTTTTTTATATCACACCCTGTACAATGCTGTCAATATTTCAAAATGTGTAACGTTTAACTTTGTGCAACATATACAATTTGTAGGCATATGTTTTGTTCACATTCATGCCTGTAAAATATTTTTGACAGACTCTCGTTTGAGCAGAGTACCTTTTTTTGATACCTCGATTATTCCATTCTTTCCACTTAATTCTTCGACATTCTCTGGCTTACCGCTGTCCGACTTTGCTTCCGCACTTCCCCGCTTCACAGCTACAGCC
>CAVFAM010000409.1:0-2793 GCA_963620375.1 Bacteroidaceae bacterium | reverse complement strand
CAAAAGAACCATGCTTTGTCTGATGTCCGTAAAAGTCTGCCTCTGCTGTTCCAAGCATCTGGTCAAACATATGGGGCTGTGCCTCTGTGACAAGGCACTCAAGCAGGGAATTGGTCATAGGTATATCTATTCCTACTGTTGTGAGGATTTCTCTTGAGTCAAGTCCTGCTGCCACCAGCACACTCTCTCCCTCGTATGTATTATTTGGAGTGATTACCTGACGGATTTTTCCTTTTATGACCTTAAGCTCCACGACTGGCTCGCCTGTGATAAAGGTCACGCCAAGTCTCCTCGCCATCTTGTAATATCCAAGTGTTGTTGTGAGCGGGTTTGCATGTCCATCTGTAGGGCACCAGCTTGCGCAGATTACTTCGTCTGACAGATAAGGGTTTATGGCTCTGACCTCATCACCATCAATCATTCTGACGTCAAGTCCTACACCTCTCGCATTATCGGCAAGCCTTGTAAGGATTTCTCTGTGCTTCTCTGTTTTTCCAAGTCTCAGGTTGCCGTCCTGGTGGTACTCGCAGTCCACCTCAAGCTCCTCTGACAATGTAGGCCACAGATTTTTGATTCCATACATTACCAGTGGAAGCTCCCTCACATCTCTTCCTGACTGTCTGACACCTCCGCCATTTCTGGACGAGCCGCCGTTTCCGATATGGTCTGAGCCTTCAAGTACGATAACATCAGCTCCCATTTTTGCCAGATAATAAGCTGTGGCGCATCCTATGATTCCGCCACCTATGATTACAACCTCTGCCTTTGTTTTCATACTATTCGCCCTCCTTTTCGTCCTCTGCCTCGTTTGCAAATATCTTCATCTCAATAGGACGCATTGGCACCCTGCTGGTTGCAGGCTCAAGCTCTGCCGGTGATACACCTAGCTCTCTTGCCACTATTCCCTTTACCAGCTTGCTGCAGGTCTGTCCCTGACAAAGTCCCATTCCTGTTCGTAAGTATCGTCTAATTTCGGTTAGTGTCCACATTCCATCATGCACTGCTTTTCTGATTTCTCCCTTTGTGATTTCCTCACAGCGGCAGATTAACATATCGTCATCCGGACCCGGAACAAATGGACCTATATCTCTTGATCTGTCATTAACTGAATTCATAACTCATTCCTCCTACACAGCCTTAAAAAATCTTGCCTTCATTGCATATTCCTTTGGAACCCTTATGGTTAAGAGATTTGTCTTGTCAAATGCCTTGCTGCTCTTTACCGATACAACCTCTGCATCACAGATTGGTCTTCCATCTCTTCCAAGTCCCTTGCCCTTTGTACCAGCCTCCGGCAATGGTAAAAATTCATATGGCAGTGTGACTGTCGCTGTGCCATCTCCGCAATCCTCATCCACCAGGAAAATTGCCTGACCTGAACAGCTTGCCACACACATACCGCAGTTGATACACTCTGAACCATCCACAACGATTGGCAGGGATGTAATATTTGAGCCGATTGATATGCAGCCCTTCTTGCAGGCATCCTGACAAGGGTTACATGGTATATTCTGGGTACACTCCATGACAGGATGCACGCCAACCTTGTGGGTTACCCCCGGATATCTCTCGATTTCATCATCTGCAACATATCCATGCAATAGGAGGTTCTGCGATATATCAATACCCTCCTCTGTCTTTTCAATCGCCTTGCCCCTGTTCTTTGGTGCAAACATTCCCTGACGCAGTCCGTCAAGCGCATTATCTAATGATACAAGCTCTGTATCAAGCTCCTCCTTCTCCATATATCCAAGGTATTCCGCTGCAACAATTCCTGCCATACGTCCCTCTATCATGGCTGATGAAGCTTCCTCTATTCCAGACACATCTCCTGCCACGAATACACCAGGCAGTGATGTCCTGCCATACTCATCACATATAGGCACCTGACCGCCACGCTTTGGATTATCCTCCATCTTGCAGCCTGCCATCTTAAGGAGCTGGGACATAGGTGACAGTCCCACAGCCAGACAGATTGTATCTACGTCAAAATGCTTTTCTGTGCCCGGTATAAACTGGAATTTGCTGTCTACCTCGGCGATTGTAACTCCTGTCACGCACTCCTCGCCCTCTGCTTTTACGATTGTGTGTGATAAATAAAATGGCACTCCTGTACGGGCTACCTTTGCCGCATGTACTCCGTATCCGCCGACTCTCGGTGCCGCATCTACCAGGGCAACTACCTCACAGCCACACTGTTCAAGCTGGAAGGAAACTACAAGTCCTACATTTCCAGAACCAAGCATCAGTACTCTTTTGCCCGGAAGCACACCATGGAGGTTCATCATGGTCTGGGCTGCTCCTGCTCCGATTACACCCGGCAGTGTCCAGCCTGGAAATGTAACCATATTCTCTGCGGCTCCTGTTGCTATGATGATTGCATTTCCCTTGAAATGCTCTATCTCGTCTCCTCTTTTTACTACCACTTCCTTGTCCTGATACAGACCTATTACTGTGGCATTGAGCACAACCTCGACTCCTGCCTCTGCCGCTTCATCCAGAAGCTGCTGTCCTATTACAAAGCCTCTTACCTTTGCCCTGTGCTCCTTTGAGCCAAAAAACTTATGTATCTGTTTAAAGAGCTGTCCTCCGGGCTTCTCATTCTCATCAAATATAACTACCCTTAAGCCTCTCTTTGCGGCTTCTATTCCTGCTGACAATCCGGAAGGTCCAGCACCTACTATAATCAAATCATATCTTTTCATACTTATCTCCTTTTCCTGCATGTCTTGCTCAAACTTTGCCTTACTGCTCGTCAAATGGCTTATCCGATACTCCGTACTGGGTGCGCAC
>CAVFAM010000408.1:998-5046 GCA_963620375.1 Bacteroidaceae bacterium | reverse complement strand
AGGCTGGTAGAAATCTCTTCAAACAAACAGTTGCGCATGATGGTTATGATTGGTTACGATTATTATATAACCATTTGTAACCATTGTAAATAGGCAATTGACATTTATTTTTCTTTTGCTATAATATCAGACAGTCGGACGGCACATAAGATGTGCCTTGCAAGGTGTTTCAAATGATGATTGCAAGATTATTATTTGAAATTCCCGGATGGACATGAGCATCATGAGCCAGATAAGACAGAAATGTTTTATCTGGCTTATTTTAATGCCTTAGTCTGCAAAAAAGCTGCCAGTGGCAGTTTTTTGGTATGCCTGACTATGTAAGAAAATGAGGAGAAAAGCAATGGATTTATTAACATCAAACCTGAAAAAACTCTATCTGCAATTTTTGATTCCATCTCTCGGAAGTGCCATGGTTATGTCGATTTACACTCTGACAGATGCAATCGTAATAGGAAAAGGCGTGGGAGCGGATGCTCTGGCGGCACTAAGCATTACCACACCGCTCTTATGTATACTCATGTCAATGGGCATACTCTTTGGAGTGGGCGGTTCGGTACAGATGAACGTCCACAGGGGAACTGGCAATTATGATAAGGCACACCGCTTTTTCACCTTATCATTTTTCACGCTGGCAGTCATCTCATGTATACTCTGGCTGGTATATGGATTTGGCATATCATCCCTGCTTCACCTGATGGGAGCAAATGAGACCCTGTATCCATATGCACTGGCATACATGAGATATATCAATATTTTTCTGCCAGTAGCTGTATTTTCCAATTATATAGCTATCTTTGTCAGGGCTGACGGAGACCCGAACAGAGCCATGCTGGGCGTAATGCTTGGAGGTGTGGTAAATATCGTGCTTGATATTGTGCTGGTTTTCCCTGTGCAGATGGGAATCGGCGGTGCGGCATTGGCTTCCGCAATCGGCATGGTAATCCAGGTTATAGTTGGAACGACGCATTTTTTCAGCAAGAAAAATCAGCTTAAATTCATTAAGCCAAAGAATGTCCTGTCAAGCGTGGGACAGATAATAAGCAATGGCATACCAAGCTTTTTTAATGAGTTTGCAAATGGATTTATAGTGCTATTGTTTAATATCCAGATATTAAAATACTGCGGTGAGTCGGCTCTGTCTGTGTACAGTGTGATTTCAAACTGTGTAATCTTATTCAACTCGCTTTTTACAGGAGTTGGGCAGTCAATACAGCCGATTATTGCGACAAATTATGGTGCTGACAAATGGGATAGGATTAAGAAAGTACGCAATATGGCATATGTAACCATTTTGCTGCTGGGCGCAGTTTTTTCTCTCAGTGGTATACTTTTTCCAGAAGTGGTCTGCTCTGTATTTATGAATCCGGATGAAGAGATGCGGGCGATTGCACAAAGCGGACTGCGCAGATACTTTATTGCATTTTTGCCGATGGGAGTCAACCTGCTGACATCATACTACTTGCAGTCAATACTCAGTGTGAAGAAATCGCTGGCTATATCCCTGCTCAGGAATGTGATACTAAGCACCATAGCAATCCTCACATTCCCGCTGATATTTGGTGAAAACAGCCTGTGGCTTGTTATGCCGGTTGTGGAATTGCTGGTGCTTGTGCTTAGTATGGTATTTCTTAAAAAAACAGGTAAAGCTTAATTAGTTTAAAGGGATAAGCGGTCAAATACCGCTTATCCCTCTCTATCAGGCTGCTCATCAAACCTGTGGCTGCCAAAATAATACTCTGCATCATGCCCGTTTATTTCCCTGTAGACCTTGCAAGGTGCTCCAAAAGCCACCACGTTTGCAGGTATATCCTTGGTAACAACAGAGCCTGCGCCAATCACTGAGTTTTCGCCGATGGTGACGCCTGGAAGTACCATGACATTTCCACCAATCCATACGTTGTCACCTATAGTAATAGGAAAAGAATACATTCCGTCACCACGGTGGTCTGGATGGATAGGATGTCCTGTAGTGCTCAGTGTCACATTTGGTCCGATTAGGACGTTTTTGCCGATGGTGATTTTCCAGTCATCAATTAGAGTGAGATTCATGTTGGCGTAGGTGCCTGAACCGATTGACACATATTTGCCAACGGAAGCAAAAAGTGGTGAGTTAAGCCACACATTTTCTCCTACCTCGCCAAATATCTCATGTACCACAGCCTCACGCTCCTTCATGGCGTCCGTAGGCAGGTCATTGAATTTCTTGACCAGTGCCTTGCACTTAGCCTGTAAAGCCATGTTTTCCTCGTCATCTTCCCAGAGATAGCCCTGTTTCATTCGTTCCTGTTCTGTCATTTGGTTTCCCCCAATTCGTTTTTATTTATATATTGATAGTATAAACGATTGGGGGAAATTTTTAAATTACCAGTTTTTCTTTTCCTTGCTGCTGTCATGCTGGGATTTGCGCTCTTCTACCATTTTCACGAACCATTCTACCATGGCTGGGTCCTGATGTGAGAAAAATGCACTTGTTGCAGTGTCAAGGGCAGCAATCTGCTTCATGTCGTTTTCATCCAGTGTGAAGTCAAAGACGTTGAAATTCTCAATCATACGGTCTTTGTGGACTGACTTTGGAATTATGATAACGCCCCTCTGGAGGTGCCAGCGAAGCATAACCTGAGCTGTTGTTTTGCCGTATTTTGAACCGATTTCTTTAAGAACCTGATTTTCAAAGAGTCCATTTCTGCCTTCTCCAAATGGAGCCCATGCCTCAAGACGGATGTCGTATTTGTCAGCCCATTCCTTTAAAATCTTCTGCTGGTTGAGTGGATGAGTCTCCATCTGGTTTACCATTGGCTTAATTCTTGTAAAATTGGCAAATTCCACCATTCTGTCTACATAGTGGTTTGAGATACCGATTGCACGAAGCTTTCCTGCGTCATAAAATTCTTCCAGGGCACGCCATGCTCCGTATGTGTCGCCAAATGGCTGGTGTAAAAGCATCAAATCCAGATAGTCGGTGCCGAGCTTCTCCATAGACGCAAGGACTGATTTTTTGCACTCCTCATATCCGAAATGCTCAATCCAGACCTTTGAGGTCAGGAAAATCTCTTTTCTGTCGATACCGGATTCTTTGATTGCCTCTCCTACTTCTTCCTCGTTGAAGTAGCTCTGGGCTGTGTCGATGCTTCTGTATCCAACCTCAAGAGCATCCAGCACGCAGCGCTTGCACTCGTCCTTTGTGACCTGATAGACACCGTAGCCCAGCTGTGGCATTTTGACGCCGTTGCTTAATGTAACATATTCCATGATAAAATCCTCCTTTAGATTGATATAGTTTGATTATTATGATATTATCCTATCAGCCGGTAGTAGCTACCGGTCAAGAGCTTTTTTGATATTAATTTGTAAATTTTCATTAAGCATACAAATTTGCGTTTGAAAATTGTATGCCTATGCAATTAGGAACAATATTTTTTATGGAGAGGAATATTTTATGTACACAATGAAAGAAGCCTGCAGGCTGACAGATATGACATACGAAAACCTGAAATTCTACTGTAACGAGGGTCTGGTACCCAATGTAAAAAGGGACAAGCGAAACTACCGTGTCTTTGATGAGCATGATATCAAGTGGATTCAGAGCCTAAACTGTCTCAAAAACTGTGGCATGAGCATTGCGGAAATGAAGGAATATCTGGCTCTCTGCCTTAAGGGACAAAGCTCTATTCCAGAGAGAAAGGTCATACTTCAAAACAAAAAGAAGGCTCTGCTTGAGTCGATAGACAGGCTGCAGCAGGCAGTCGGGTATATAGACTGGAAGCAGGGCTTCTATGATGATGTGCTGGCTGGAAAGACTGAGTATTATAGTAATCTGATACCAGAGCTTCAGAAGCAGGACTCATAAAGCAGGGGCTATCGTGTGTGCGATAGCCCTTTTCCAATGTTACAATGTATCCAGAGAAGCTGCCGGTGGCATGTTCGGTCAGTGCTTAGGTCTGTTCTCAGCAGTCCACTTTCCCGGATTCGTGTCATCCGGTGCAAGCCCTGCAAGTATAGCCTCATAATGCGCTACCTTATCGTCCATATATTTTGTGGTAGCTTT
>CAVFAM010000408.1:0-966 GCA_963620375.1 Bacteroidaceae bacterium | reverse complement strand
TGGCGTACCGCGCCCGCAGGTTTTCTTCGGATTCTTCCAGCAGGCACAGGCGGCAGTATTCCTGAATGTCCTCGATGGATGCACCGCAGCCCTTCAGGCACTTGATGCCCTGCATCCAGTTGACGGATTCTTCATCAAAAACACGGCGGTTGCCACCATCCCTCTGGCATGGAAGTATGCCGATATCTGTGTAATACCGGATGGTGTGCTCTGTTGTCTGAAACATTTCTGCAAGCTGTCTGATTGTGTAATACATGATATTTTTCTCCTAATGGGTGCCTGAATTATATTTTGTAACCAAAAAGTCCTTGACTTCGTGTAACTCGAACTTGTTAGAATCATATTAACACGAATCGGTAAAGGGTTCAATTTGAATTTATGGAGGTTAAATCATGGAATATCTGACACTAAACAATAAGCTTAAAATGCCCCTTCTGGGCTTTGGTACATTCATGCTGAGTGGGGAAGCCTGCACCAATGCAGTGAAAAATGCAATAGAAACTGGCTACCGCATGATTGACACGGCAGAAGCCTATGGAAACGAAAAGGAGGTAGGTCATGGAATAAAAGCAAGTGGAATTGACCGTAAAGACCTGTTTCTTGTCACAAAAGTAAATTTCAAGTCCTATGAGCATGCGAGGAAAACTGTAATGCAGTCACTTGAAAATCTACAGACAGACTATATTGACCTTCTGCTCCTGCACTGGCCTTTTGCAAACTACTATGCTGCATGGCGCTGTCTGGAAGACCTCTATGCAGAGGGCAAAATAAGGGCAATCGGCGTTTCAAATTTTGAGCCGGATCAACTTCTTGATTTGATTGCATACAATAAGATTATTCCTGCAGTAAATCAGATTGAGACCAACCTCTATTGTCAGCGCAATGTGGAGCGCACATGGATGGATAAAAAACAGGTGGCACACATGGCATATGCTCCTCTGGGTCAGGGCAATCGCAACGAAATGT
>CAVFAM010000407.1:0-4157 GCA_963620375.1 Bacteroidaceae bacterium | reverse complement strand
CCGTTATTAGTCAAATGCTTAATGAACTACAAGATGACTTAAGCAAAATTTATGTTAATTCAAATAGAAATTTAATGATAATATTTTTACATTCTTTGGCATATAGAACAAAGCAATTTAGAGAGCAAATAGATGAAAT
The DNA here is from genome assembly GCA_963620375.1 of Bacteroidaceae bacterium. Classification (GTDB taxonomy): domain Bacteria; phylum Bacillota; class Clostridia; order Lachnospirales; family Lachnospiraceae; genus Roseburia. The sequence continues at coordinate 4,018 of CAVFAM010000407.1, read as the reverse complement.
AAATAATAAAACTGAGGATGTTTTAAATTCTATGTGTGATAATTTAGGATTTGATGAGGAAACAAAGAGTAAAACTATTCAGGAAAATTGTTCGACAGGGAAGGATTTGCAACTATATCAAATATTAGGAATAGAGCCTGTTTTAAAAACTATGCAAATGTTACAGTATAATTATGATTGGTATGAAGCAGTGAATAATACAGAATTGGATTTTGTGGTTAGTGATAATCCAGCTCATGCCGTAAGAGTAGGATTTAACGATATATGTATTCCTATTTCGCATAATAAGGCTATTATATTTAGAATAAAAGATAAAACAGCACCTCTTATCTCTAGAGATATGCCCAAAAATGGGATTATTGAATTATCATTAAATAGCGTAATTGCGTATAATAGCATGCAACTTGTAACAGGACAAAACTTTTTGTTCGGTACGTCTGATGCAATTAAGGTTATGGAGAAAATTTGGCAAGTGAATCATGCAATTAGAAACAAAATGAAATAATAATTCACCTAAATGGTGCTAACTGAAAATAGTGTATTTGGTAATTATAATTTTTAATAGAAAGTAATTTTGAGCGGCTATGTAGTTATTCTCGTTTAATTTTATAATAGGAAAATTAAGAGGAGTTGAATCTGTGGTAGGTGTGAGTACATTTACAAAAAATAAAAAACAATGGGAGAGCAGATGCTGGCATCTGCTCTCCCATTGTTTTATCTTTTAGTTCAAATAAGCATTATACAGCTCAGGGTCTACAACCTCCTGTATCTGCTCATAAACCCCCTGTGAAGCTTCACGAATCTCTGCACGCTCATCATCAGTTAAGCTGATTATTTTAGTTCCGCTTGCCTCAATCGTAGCTATCTTATCCGCAATTCTCGAATCAGACTGTTCTCTTGCATATGTGAGGGCTGTATTGGCAGCCTCGGTCATAATCTCTTGCTCCTCCTCTGATAAGTCTTGGAAAAACTCATCATTTACAATGAGAGTAATCAGGTGTGGCAGATGGTTAGTTTCAACTACATAATCCTGCTGTTCGTAGAGATTATTACTTACGATAACCTCGTAAGGATTCTCCTGAGCATCGATTGTATGCTGCTGTAAGCCGATATACACCTCGCTAAAGCTCATAGGTGTAGGATTGGCTCCGATTGCCTTCCAGAAAGCCAGATGATAAGGGTTTTCCATGGTTCGGATTTTCTGTCCCTTGAAATCAGCAAAGCTGCTCACTTCCTTATTTGTGGACATAACTCTGAATCCCTGATCTGCTATGGCTAGAAGGTGGTAGCCCCCATCTGTGTAGACATCGCTTACCAGACTGTAAAATTCCGGATCGTCTAATTTGTCACGGCAGTCATCAAGAGAATCAAACACACAAGGCAGGTCAAAGACCGCAAGGTCTGGCATGAAAGTAACCTGTGGTGCAGTATTCTGGACTACAAATGGGATATCGCCGTCAGCGCAGGTCTCCAGCAAATCCCTGTCTCCGCCAAGAGTAGAATTGGCATAGACCTGAATAAGCATTTTACCATCGCTGAGACGATTTACCTCATCTGCGAACTTCTCTGCAAAAAGCTGGGTTACAGTATCTTCCGGGCTTGCAGTGGCAAGAGGCCAGGCATAGCGCTGTACCTCATCCTCAGAGCTGCCGCATCCGGTGAACAGGAATGCAGAAAGGGTAAGCCCTCCCACAAGTCCTGCCATTAAAATCTTGTTAATTTTCATCACATTTCCTCCTGAACTATAAGAGACATAACGATATTGCCGGGATAAAGGTAATTAGGAGCAGGGCAAGAAGGAAAAGCCCAATCATTGCCATTGACTTTTTCGCTATATCCATAACCGGCACATCGGTCAGTGAGCTTGCTACAAACAAGTTGACACCAATAGGTGGTGTGACAAAACCGATGGCAAGGTTTACAACCATTATTACACCAAACTGGATTGGATTCATGCCGATTGCCTCTACAATAGGAAGCAGAATAGGTGTCAGAATCAAGATAGCAGGTGTAGTATCCATAACCATTCCCACAATCAGCAGGAAGAGGTTGAGAATCAGGAGAATTACAACCGGGCTGTGGAAGTTAGCCAGTATGAACTCGCTGACAGACTGTGGTACCTGCATGAGGGTAAGAACCCTTGAAAATGCAGTGGAAGCTGCCAGAATAAATAAAATCGGTGTAAAGGTCTTGACTGCCTCAACAAGTATTTCCCAGATATCCTTTATGCGTATGGTCTTGTAAATAAACAGGCTGACAATCAGCGCATAAAATACAGAGATTACGGCTGCCTCAGTAGGTGAAGCAATACCTGAATAAATACATCCCAGAATGATGACCGGGCTTAACAGGGCAAAGAAGCTTTCCTTTAAGACTGTGAGCAGTCCTTTCTGGTGCAGGGCATTTACCTCCGCTGCGATTTTCGCCTTGTCCTCTCCGTGCTTTTTGCAATAGTATACAGCAAAGAGCATAAGTAGCAGACCAATCATAAGACCCGGAATAATACCGGCTAAAAACAGGTCACTTACAGATGCGCCGGACGCCATGCCATACATGATAAAAGGTATACTGGGCGGGATAATAACTCCCAGTCCGCCGGCAACAGCCACTATGGCAGTGGCAAAGGTCAGCTCGTAGCCGAGTGATGTAAGAATTGGAATTGTCATGCTGCCTACGGCTGCAACTGTGGCAGGAGCAGAGCCTGAGATTGCTCCATAGAAGAGACAGGTGACAATTACTGCACAGGGCATACCGGCTGTAAATTTGCCCAGAAAATAGGCAAAGACATCAAACAATTTCTTTGAAATACCGCCTTTTGCCATGATAATGCCTGACAGGACGAACATTGGCACTGCAAGCAGTGGGAATGAATCCAGTCCGCCAAACATGGCTCTGATCAGATATTTGGCACTTACTGTAAAGGATGGGTCAAATATTGAGGGTAGCACTGATGCGATACCCAGGGAAATAGACACTGGGATAGCGATAACAAGGGCTATGACAAATATTATAAATAAAACAACTACTGGCATCTGTTTTCCTCCTCTGTAATATCGGTATTGGCATCAATAAATGACTCCGGAGTGTTACGCTCGGGATGTGCCGGGTCGAATACGTTTTCTCCCCTTGCAATGCGGAATTCAATTATCCAGCGCTGCAGGATGCGGAAGGCAACCAGTACAAAGGAGACAAAGGGTGCTGCCTGAATATAGTACATAGGGATGCCGCAGGCTGGTGATACCTGTCCACTTTTCACTGCGGACATCATGTATGAGAAAGCAAAAGGAATCATATACACAAAGAAAATAAATTCAAAGGTATGATTTACAACCTTAAATATAGCCCTTCCACGTCGTGGAAACATAGCAACGAATTGTTCGATTTTGATAGACAGACATTTCTTGCTGCAATAGCTGACACTCAGGAAACCGCTCCAGATAAACAGATATCTGGTCAGCTCCTCTGACCAGGACAGTGACATGCCAAGAACATAACGGCAGAAAACCTGTATGCCCATAATCAGGGTCATAGCAATCAGGCACATGACGATGACAAATTCTTCAAGCTTGTCATCCAACCAGTGAAGTATTTTCTTCATGAGAACCCCCTTAGTATTAGTAATATTTTTATATAAAATAAAGCCAGCCACACTTGCAGCAGACTGCAAGGGACTGGCTCTTACAATATATTTTACATTGCGTCGTGGAGAAGCGCAAGTACAGTATTCAAATCCTCTGCACCCATCTGTCCAGGAGCTGAAGCCTTACCAACAGCACCGAAGGTCATAGATGAACCGAAAACCTCACCGCAGAGACGGCTGATAACACCAGTTCCTGCCATTGACATAGTGATGATTGGACGGTCTGCATAGTCGTTTGCCATTTCCTCTGTTGCAGCAAGAAGAGTTAATACATCCTTCTTGTTCTGAGGCATAACAGCGATTTTTGGAATATCAGCGCCCATATCCTGCATCTTGCGGAGACGGTAGATGATATCTGACTTAGCAGGTGTCTTGTGG
>CAVFAM010000406.1:0-2243 GCA_963620375.1 Bacteroidaceae bacterium | reverse complement strand
CCAAGGTCTGCGATTGTCTTACACTCGTTAGGATCTGCGCACTCACCCATTCCTACGACACCGTCTTCTTCTCCACCGATTGAACCAACTTCACACTCGATAGAAAGTCCAAGCTGATGAGCTACATTTACAAGCTCTGTAGACTTAGCAAGGTTCTCCTCGAATGGATAATGAGAACCATCAAACATGATAGATGTGAATCCAGCCTTGATACACTTGTAGCATCCTTCGTATGTTCCATGGTCTAAGTGAAGTGCTACAGGAACTGTGATTCCAAGCTCCTCATCCATAGCCTTAACCATAGCAGCTACTGTCTTGAAGCCTGTCATGTACTTTCCAGCACCTTCAGATACACCTAAGATAACAGGGCTCTTTAACTCCTCAGCTGTCAATAAGATAGCCTTTGTCCACTCTAAGTTGTTGATGTTGAACTGACCTACTGCATAGTGACCAGCTTTTGCCTTCTTTAACATTTCTGTTGCAGATACTAACATTTAATTGTCCTCCTTATGATTCACTTCGTCGTGCTCAGGCACTGAAACGTCTCGTTTCAGTGCCTGTCCGGGCATTCGCCCTATCAAATCCTCTAAGCATGAATGCTCTTGTGCAAGCACATCGCATTCATGCTTATCGGCTTTGGCACGTCTCATTGCTACGCTCATTATACCATATTCCCCATAAAAATAAAGTTAAAAATTTAACACATTATGGTTATTTGTTTGTTTAAGTTTTTGATGGTTAAATCCTCGTGCTCTCCACCGAATTCTCCATCCAGTGTCCAGGCTATCTTTTCCTTGCTGATGATATGCAGATGGTCTGTCTTGAACGAATAAATCAAATCTGTATCATCTATCAGATTGGTGAGGGATGCAAGTATGCGGTTAAGCTCTATAGGATTCTTTGGCGACTTTATAAGAGTCACCTCAAAGACTCCATCATCCAGCTTCACGTCATCCCCTGTCATGCCCTTGAAGCCTCCGACAGACACAGAGTTTGTAACCATTCCATATATGAACTTGTCCTGAAATACCTTGCCATCATGCTCAACCTGCATGGTAAATGATGGTATGTCATGGAGCTGCTTTGCTCCTTCAAGTATGTAGGCGGCATGTCCCAGCACGTTCTTAAGCTGCTGTGGTGTCTTGTATGATACCTCTGTAAAAAGTCCAAAGGCTGCCACATACACAAATGTATCTCCGTTAAAATATCCCACATCACAAGGGAATGGTTTATCTCCCACTGCTGCTTTCGCCGCTTCTACCATATCCTTTGGTATGCCAAGGGAATTGGCAAAATCATTGGTGCTTCCTGCCGGGATATATCCGATTGGTACATTTACCTCGCTCTGCTGCATTCCGGTTACTACCTCATCCAGAGTTCCATCTCCACCGCTGCATACTACTCTGTCGTAGTTTTTTGCTTCTTCTCTTACTTTTCTAATCGCGTCTCCCTGTGACTGGGTTGTGTAAATCGTTACTTCGTATCCAGCCTTTACCATCACATCAACTATATCTACCAGATGCTCTCTGATTAAGCCTTTTCCAGACCTTGGGTTAAATACAAATAATAATTTCATTTTACCTTAATTCCTCCGCAATTGCTGATAGTTTGCGCAACCTGTGGTTTACGCCGCTCTTGCCCACCGGGGGGTCAAGATAATTTCCAAGCTCCTTTAGTGGAGCATCTGGATATTCCAGCCTGAGCAGTGCCATCTCTCTTAAATTCTGTGGCAGGCTGTCAAGCCCTCTCATATCTCTTATAAGTTCTATATCCTGTATCTGCTTTACAGCAGCACTTACAGTTTTATTTATATTGGCAGTCTCACAGTTGACCTTGCGGTTTATGGAATTGCGCATCTCCTTTAAAATCCTTATATTTTCCAGATTCATCAGGGAAACGTAGGCTTCCATAACATTTAACATGTCAACTATCTGTGATCCTTCCTTTAAATACACCACCTGGTGTCCTTTTCTCTCCACAATCTTTGCATCTGAGTCAAAGCTGTTTATGATTTCCTGCATCTGCACAGCCTGAGCCTCATTTCTGCACGCAATCTCAAAATGATATGCCTTGTTAGGGTCACTCATTGAGCCTACCGCCATAAAGGCTCCTCTTAAAAAAGCCCTCTTACAACAAGTATTCTGCACTATAAGACCATCCGTCCTCTGCTCCTGGATTGGAAGCTTTATCTGATTTTTGCTGTCTATCCACTTCATTGCAGCCAGAACCCTCAGTGTGTCCTC
>CAVFAM010000405.1:0-15211 GCA_963620375.1 Bacteroidaceae bacterium | reverse complement strand
TCCAGAGGCAGGGATTTGGATGAACCACAATGCGATATAAGACCGGTATTCCAGCGGGACAGAGACCGTATTTTACATAGTAAGGCTTTCAGAAGGCTTAAAAATAAGACACAGGTGTTTTTGGATCCAAGGGGAGACCATTATAGGACGAGAATGTCCCACACTCTCGAGGTATCGCAGAATGCCCGGACTATTGCAAAGGCTCTCAGGATGAACGAAGACCTGGTGGAGGCTATTGCACTGGGACACGACCTGGGTCATACACCCTTTGGCCATGCTGGGGAGTTTATCCTAAACCAGATATATGAGGGTGGCTTTAAGCACAATGAGCAGAGCGTCAGAATAGTAGAAAAGCTGGAGAAAAACGGTGAGGGACTCAATCTCACATGGGAAGTGAGGGATGGAATCCTTAATCATCAGACCAGCCTTATGCCCCATACACTAGAGGGCAGGATTGTGAGACTTTCTGATAAGATAGCCTATGTCAACTCAGATGTGGATGATGCCATCAGGGCACAGATACTGTGCGAGGAGGATATTCCCCTGGAGCTTAGAAAGACACTTGGCATGGATACTACCAGCAGGCTTGACCACCTGATACATGATGTTATTACAACAAGCATGGGCACGGATGATATCAGGATGTCCACAGAGACTGCTGAGGCATTCAGGGAGCTCAGGGCATTTATGTTTGACCATGTATACAAGAATCCTGTCGCAAAGAGCGAGGAAGTAAAGGCAAAGCTTATGCTGGAGCAGCTCTACAACTATTACATGGAGCACCCGGAGGAGCTTCCGGATAAGCTCTTACGCATGCACCAGAATGGTGAGGACAAGGGAAGGGTAGTGTGTGATTACATATCAGGCATGACCGACCAGTATGCAATTAGCAAGTTCAGTGAGTATTTTATACCTGTAGCATGGCAGGTAGACGGATATTAATATAAAATAACTAATTTTATAATAGAGATGAAGGGAAAAGACAATGCCGTATTATTCGGATGAATTGATAGAAGAGGTTCGTTCCAGAAATGACATAGTAGATGTCATAGGCGGGTATGTCAGACTTCAAAAAAAGGGCAGCTCATATTTTGGCCTGTGTCCGTTTCATAATGAAAAGACAGGCTCATTTTCTGTCACACCAGCTAAGCAGATGTTTTACTGCTTTGGATGTGGAGCAGGAGGAAATGTATTTACATTTCTGATGAAATATGAGAATTACACTTTTGGAGAAGCTATGCAGACTCTCGCTGACAGAGTGGGAATAGAGCTTCCAAAGCAGGAGTTTTCCGAGGCACAGAAGAGGGAAGCCGATGAGAGAAGCAGGCTGCTTGAAATCAACAAGGAAGCAGCTAAGTACTTCTATGCCCTGCTTAGGAACCCAAGAGGAACCAGGGCATATGAATATTTTAAAAAGAGACAGCTGGATGATGAGACCATGCAGAAGTTCGGGCTTGGATATTCAGACCAGTATAGTGATGATTTGTACCGCTACCTCAGGAAAAAGGGTTATGATGATGAGATTTTGAAAAAGTCAGGTCTTGTGACTATTGATGAGGTGAGAGGAGGACATGACAAGTTCTGGAACAGAGCCATGTTTCCTATTATGGATGCGCATAACAGGGTAATAGGCTTTGGAGGACGAGTCATGGGGGATGGAGAACCCAAATACTTAAACTCTCCAGAAACCAGAATATTTGATAAGAGTCGTAACCTGTATGGATTAAATATAGCCAGGTTGAGCAGGAGAAACCAGATGCTTTTGTGTGAGGGATATATGGATGTTATATCGCTTCATCAGGCAGGCTTTGACAATGCAGTGGCTTCACTTGGTACAGCACTTACAAGCGGGCATGCTAATCTGCTCAAGCGCTACACCAAAGAGGTTTACCTCACATACGACAGTGATGGAGCGGGTGTTAAGGCTGCGCTTCGTGCAATCCCAATCCTGAAAGAGGTGGGGATAACTACAAAGGTCATTAATATGCGTCCTTACAAGGACCCGGACGAATTCATAAAAGCACTGGGAGCTGATGAGTATCAGAAGCGGATTGATGAAGCGGAAAACAGCTTTTTATTTGAAATCCGCATATTAAATGAGCAGTATGATATGAATGACCCGGCGTCAAAGACAGCATTTTTTAATGAAGTAGCAAAAAAGCTTCTGGGATTTTCAGAGGAGCTTGAGCGAAACAACTATATACAGGCGGTGGCAGAAAAGTATTTTGTTACCTTTGATGAGCTGAAAAAGCTAGTGAATAATCTCGCTATAAAAGGGGGAATAGTAAAAGCCCCTGCACCATTAAAGAGCGGTATCAATGAGAACAAAAAGAAAGAGGATGGCATGAAGCAGTCGCAGAAGCTGCTCCTTACATGGCTCATAGAAGATACCAGGCTTTTTAAAGCGATAGAGGGATGGATTAGTCCTGAGGATTTCACGGAGGAGCTGTATCACAGGGTAGCAGAAAAGGTCTTTGAGCAGTTTAAGACTGAGGGCGCTGTAAATCCAGCCCAGATAGTCAGTATGGAGGCTGGAGAGGAAGAGCAGCGTGAGATTGCATCGCTTTTTAATGCGACCATTCATGAGGTGGAGACACAGAATGAGATGGAAAAGGCATTGAAGGAAACCATAATACGAATCAAGCAGAACAGCATAAATTACAGGTCTGACCACCTTGACCCTAACGATATGGCAGGACTTATGAAGGTGATTGAGGACAAGCGTTCGCTTGAGAAACTTGAAAAATTGCATATTTCTATTAATTAGGGAAAAAATACTAGAACAAAGGAAAGAGAAAAATGGCAAAGAAAAAAGAAGAAAACGTGCAGGCAGTAGAAACAGAAGAGGCAAAGGCAAAATTTCAGGAGAAGCTTACAGCACTTCTTGAGCTTGGTAAAAAGAAAAAGAATATTCTTGAATATCAGGAAATCAGCGATCATTTTAAGGACTTAAATCTCGATGCAGAGAAATTCGAGCTTGTGCTTGATTATCTGGAGCACAATGGAATTGACGTTCTTAAGATGACAGAGGATGATGATGCTGACGATATTATCCTTGATGAGGAGGACGAGGTTGAGGTAGAGAAAATTGACCTTTCTGTTCCAGATGGAGTAAGTGTAGAGGATCCAGTCCGTATGTACCTTAAGGAGATTGGTAAGGTACCACTTTTAAGTGCAGAGGAAGAGATTGACCTTGCCCAGAAGATGGAAGAGGGCAATGTGGCTCAGGAGAAAATCGTTATTTTAAAGAAGCGTATAGAGGAGTCTGAGGACGAGGCTGAAATCGCTGATTTAAAGGAAGAGATAAAGACTCTCCAGAAGGACGTGGATGCAGGAGCAGATGCCAAGAAGCGTCTTGCCGAGGCTAACCTGCGTCTGGTTGTAAGTATCGCAAAGCGTTATGTAGGACGTGGAATGTTATTCCTTGACCTCATTCAGGAAGGAAACCTGGGACTTATCAAGGCTGTAGAGAAGTTTGATTACCGTAAGGGATACAAGTTCTCGACATATGCTACATGGTGGATTCGTCAGGCAATCACCCGTGCGATTGCAGACCAGGCAAGAACAATCCGTATACCTGTTCATATGGTTGAGACAATCAACAAGCTTATCCGTGTATCAAGACAGCTCCTGCAGGAGCTTGGCAGAGAGCCATCACCAGAGGAGATTGCAGAGGAGATGGGCATGCCTGTTGAGAGAGTGCGTGAAATCTTAAAGATTTCCCAGGAGCCAGTATCTCTTGAGACTCCAATCGGTGAGGAGGAGGACTCACACCTTGGAGATTTCATCAAGGATGATAATGTACCGGTTCCAGCAGATGCCGCAGCCTTCACCCTCTTAAAGGAGCAGCTTGAGGAGGTGCTTGGCACACTTACAGAGAGAGAGCAGAAGGTACTTACACTCCGTTTCGGACTTGAGGATGGACGTGCCCGTACTCTTGAGGAAGTTGGTAAGGAGTTTAACGTAACCAGGGAGCGTATACGTCAGATTGAGGCAAAGGCACTTAGAAAGCTTCGTCATCCAAGCAGAAGCAGAAAGTTGAAGGATTACTTAGAGTAAAATGATAAAACTGTCTAAACGAATGAAGGCCGCCGCATCCATGGTCACATCGGGCAATATCCTTGCGGATATTGGTACTGACCATGGATATGTGCCGATTGCACTTGTACAGAGGGACAGAATCCCAAGTGCAATAGCCATGGATATAAACAAGGGACCTCTTGATAAAGCAAGAGAACACATAGCTATGTGTAACCTGCAGGATAAGATAGAGACCCGACTTTCAGACGGAACACAAGCTTTGGCAGTTGGAGAAGCTGAATCAATTCTAATCGCAGGAATGGGCGGAGAGTTGGTTATTCATATTTTGAGAGAAGGGGAGGCTGTGTGCCATAGTGCAAAGGAGCTTGTGCTCCAGCCACAGTCAGATGTACATAAAGTACGGGCATATCTTAGAGATAATGGATATGCGATAGTTGATGAGGATATGGTTTATGAGGATGGTAAATACTATCCTATGATGAGAGCTGTGCCGGCAGAGGAAAACAAGGCATGGGACAGACTTAAGCCGGACGCTGTTACAGTATGTGATTTGTATGGACCAATACTGCTTAAGTGTGGTAATCCTGTGCTCAGAAAGTATCTGGTAAAACAGCACAGAAAGCTCTTGGAGATACTTGACAGCTTACATCAAAGACCTAAGTCAGAGTCGATAGAGAGACGTATCTCAGAGATAGAGAGGGAGATAGAGTATAACGAATCCGCATATACTATACTGGGGGCGATAAAGGATGCAGGAATATAATTTAACAATAGCTTTGCCAGATGGCAGGGAAAAAGAAGTGAAGGCTTCAGAAGCCATTACTCTTAAGACTCTGGCAGAGGAATTCGGGCAATATTATAACGACCAGATAATACTGGCAATGATTGACGGAAAACTCAGAGAGCTTAACAAAAAAGTAGACCGTTCAGGGAGACTGAGCTTTATAACAGTAGCTGACAGAGATGGCAAGAAAACCTATAGGCGCAGTGTGCTTTTGCTTTTACAGAAGGCAGTCCAGAAGCTGTATGGAAATGAATCCATGCTTAAGGTGCTGTATTCTCTGGGGCAGGGCTATTACTGTGAGCTTGTTCTGCCTGAAAATGTAGGTGTTGCACAGCCAAAATGTGGGGAAAACTGTGAGACCAGTGTGATTGCAGGCACCAGAAAGGTCAAAATCACAGCCTCAGACATAGAGCACATAAGAACTGTCATGGGTACAATCGCAGAGCAGGATATTACTATATACAAGCGAAGCGAAAAGACAGAGCGTGCAGAGAAAGAGTTTAGGGACAGGGGTATGCACGACAAGGCAAGGCTGCTCCATTACAGACGAAGCTCAAGAGTCAATCTCTACAGTCTGGATGGTCTGGATGACTATTTTTACGGATATATGGCACCGTCAACAGGTATGCTAAAGGTCTATGACTTAGCCTTATATGAGGATGGCTTTGTTATAACCTTCCCTGATAAGGACAGTAAAAAAGCAGAGCCGCTTAATACATCAAATAAATTGTTCCATACCTTAAAGGATTCCCGTGAGTGGAGCAGAATGTTAGGAATAGGAACAATCGGAGCCTTAAACGAAGCAATAGCAGCTGGCAGGGCGCAGGACATAGTGCTTCTGCAGGAAGCCCTGATGGAAGCCAGAATCGGTAATCTGGCAGCCCAGATAGCAGAGGACAGGAGAAAGAAATTTATCCTTATCGCAGGACCATCATCATCTGGCAAGACATCCTTTGCAAACAGATTGTCAATCCAGTTGCAGGCAAAGGGCTTAAAACCATATCCACTCAGTCTGGATGATTATTATGCAGACAGGGAGTTCTGCCCGAGAAACCCAGATGGAAGCTTTGACTTTGAGTGTCTTGAAGCTCTGGATGTAGAGCTGTTTAACCAGAATATGAGCAGGCTCCTGAATGGCGGAGAGATAGATGCACCATCCTTTAATTTTAAAACAGGAAAAAGAGAGTACAGGGGCAGAAAAATGTCCCTGAGTGATGGAGAAGTGCTGGTCATAGAGGGCATACATGGACTTAACGACAGGATGTCCTATATGCTTCCAGAGGAGAGTAAGTTCAGAATCTATATATCAGCCCTTACCCAGCTCAACATAGATGAGCACAATCCGCTTCCGACAACGGACGCAAGGCTTATCAGGCGTATTGTCCGTGATGCCAGAACCAGAGGCACAGATGCAAGGGAGACTATTGCCATGTGGCCATCAGTGCGCAAGGGTGAAGAGGAGAATATCTTCCCATTCCAGGACAGCGCAGACGTGATGTTTAACTCAGCACTGGTTTATGAGCTTGCAGTCTTGAAGGTGTATGCAGAACCACTTCTGTTTGCTATACCTAAGGGCTGCCCGGAGTATCTGGAAGCGAAGAGGCTGCTTAAATTTATGGATTATTTCCTGCCTATGCCGTCGGAGGGGATTTCTAATAATTCCCTTGTGAGGGAGTTTATAGGGGGAAGCTGTTTTAACGTGTAGAAAGATTTAAAGGTGGATAAAAAACTACCAGCAGCTGAAAGGCTGCTGGTAGTTTTTTGCGATGCCAAAGTATGCAAGAGAAGCTGCCAGTGGCAGGCGCTCTGTATTTTTAATGATTGAATGTTAGTGTGCAAGCAAATCCACAGTAGTCTGTATCTGCTCCGCATTGGTAATGGTAGGAGTGCCATCACCGTCCTGCTCTCCATAGCTGCCAAAGTAGGCATGACAGCCACCATCAATCACATACTCATGATAGCCCTCAGGCAGGTTCTTCAAATCTTTTTCGTAATTATCCATATTCAAAACCCCATCATTAGAGCCATGTATCAGATATACGTCAAGGTCGGTATTAGACAAATCACTTGAAGCGTAGGCTCCCAGCAGATATATACCCTTAAACTCATCAGAATTTTTAGAAGCATAATTTGAAGCCATGGCACCGCCCAGAGAGTGACCGCCTATATACCAGTCATAATCAGAAGCTGCTACATAGTCATCAATATATTTAGCAGCAGTGCCTGGATTTAAAACTGCCAGATTAAGAGGCATCTTAGGCAGTATGCACAGATAACCATTTTCAGCAAAAGCCATCATAAGAGGGGCATAAGCGTCGTACTCGACCTTGCCACCGGGATAAAATATAAGTCCTGCTGTAATTGTATCAGGCGTGAAAATAATAGTATCATCATCCAGATAGCTGACAGTGACGTCACTGCTTCCCTTTAAAGCCTCATGAGCAGTCTTATTGGCAGAGTAGCTGTCGGAAGCATACACATTTATTCCGATTACTGAAGCGATTATGATTACAGCCATAACTATGAGTGCGACCAACCACTTTTTATTTTTCTTTTTCATTAATTAGATAGTCCTTTCATGTTTTGATTTGTATAATGCAGTTTTATGTCATATTAACAAACGGTTTATGTTAAATGTACTTTATTATTCCATAAGTGTTACATCTTTTTTGCAATTAGATCATCGACCTTCGAGTGGTATGTCGCATATGTACAGGAGCGGATTTGGGACTTGTGGAGAATATTAGATTTTCTTAATGTTCTGTACACAAAACAGCAACACGGCAACAGGACGTTGCCGAGAGCGAGACTTGAGCCATGGATGGCGAATGCGCCAAAGTGTCCAGCAAAAGCTGCCAGTGGCAGCTTTTGTCGGTTTGAGCGGTTGTGTCACTCCACCACTACTTTTATCAGAGCATTTAGAAAATCTTATATTCGTAACCCGTCCCAAATCCGCTTCTGTGCATATGCGACATACCATACAAAGCCTTTGATAATGGTCATGATGAATAAATAAAAAACCCCAGCAAACATGCCAGGATTTAAAACAGCAGGACGATAAGCCGGGTTATGTCGTTGAGTGATCATCTATCTAGGACGACTGTCGCCAATCGCCTCAAGCGACCTACCTAAAGCTAGCGGGCCACGTCAATGCTTTGCTTCGGTCTTGCTTCGGATGGGGTTTACATGTGCCCTCCCTGTTACCAGAGAGGCGGTAGTCTCTTACACTGCCATTCCACCCTTACCACAAAAGTGGCGGTATATTTCTGTTGCACTTTCCTTAGAGTTTCCTCCACCGGCCGTTAACCGGCATCCTGCCCTATGAAGCCCGGACTTTCCTCACCTGCGGTCTTTCGACACTTGCAGCCGCGATCACCTGTCCTGCACAATTTTATAATATACCAAGACTTTTGAACAAAATCAAGTGTATTAGTAAACTATTTATAAAATGTTTCTTAAAAGACGATACTTCTGTTGACTAGGCATTTTTTCAAGGGTAAGATGACTCTTGTACTTAAGAATAGCAGTACAGGAAATGAGGAAATGTAATGAGAGAAAAATTTGCAAGATTTATGGTGGGAAGAAATGGTGCAGATGAGCTGGCAAGATTTGAGTCAATATTTGTATGGGTTCTTCTCTTAATATCAATATTTTCAAGGGCATGGATTTTTGACCTGCTGGCATTAGCGGTGATTGGACATATGTATTTCAGGATAATGTCTAAAAACATCAGCAAGAGATATGAAGAAAATCAGAAATTTGTAAATTTCAGATACAGAACAGTGGTCAAATGGGATAAGATGAAAAAGCGCATGGCACAGAGAAAAAACTATAAATTTTTCAAGTGCCCTACCTGCAGACAGGAAGTGAGAGTGCCAAAGGGACATGGCAAAATTGAAATCACCTGTCCTAAGTGCAGGGAGCGTTTTGTAAAACACAGCTAATGCAAGGAGCAGTATATGTTCGGGTATATAAATATAAACAAAAAGCAGTTATCTGAGGATGATTACCATACATACCAGAGCTACTATTGTGGTTTATGCCAGACACTCAAGAAAAATTGTGGCGCAAGAGGGCAGATGCTCTTAAACTACGATATGACTTTTCTGATTGTGCTGCTGACAGGCTTATATGAGCCGCAGAATGAGCAGACGGAAATTTTTACATGTGCGGTACATCCGGCGAAAAAGAGAAAATACTGCATAAATGATATTACTGATTATGCAGCAGATATGAATATAATACTTGCCTATCACAATCTGATTGATGATTGGAAGGACGATAAGAATTATGCCAAGAAGAAAATCGCAGAGCTGATAAAAGCGGACTATGAGGCGGCTGCAAAGCGTAATCCACGCCAGGCAGAAGCGGTAGAGAGATACATGGAAAAGCTTGCCAGCTATGAGGAAAGCCAGGAGAGAAACATAGACCTTGTGGCAGGACTTACAGGAGAAATGCTCGGCGAGGTATTTGCATGGAAGCAGGATGAATGGTATGATGAAATCAAAACTCTCGGAATGTATATGGGAAAATTCATATATATGATGGATGCATATGAGGATTTGGAAAAGGACGAGAAATCAAACTCCTACAATCCACTCCGTTTATTAAAGGAGGAGCACGGCGATAATTTCGAGACACTTTGCAGGCTTATGATGACAAGTCTCATGTCAGAGTGTGCTAAATCTTTTGAAAGACTTCCTATATTGCTTCACGCAGAGATTTTGAGAAATGTATTATATTCGGGTGTATGGTGTAAGTACGAATACATCCAGATGAAGAGAAAAAAGAGGACAGGTAAATGATGGATCCCTATCAGGTACTTGGTGTTTCACGAGGTGCCTCAGACGAGGAAATAAAAAAAGCATATAGAAGCAAGAGCAGGATATATCATCCTGATGCCAATATAAATAACCCTAATAAGGATCAGGCAGAGGAAAAATTCAAGGAAGTGCAGCAGGCATATGACCAGATAATGAAGGAAAAGCAGCAGGGTACTTCAGCCTACGGCAGTGGCACAGGAGGCTACTCAGATGCAACCTTTGGAGGCTTTACAGGCAGATATTACTACAATAATGCAGGAAGCCAGTCATCTGATTCGCCAAAGCTGCAGGCTGCGGCAAATTACATCAGGGCAAGGGCATATTCACAGGCCTTAAATGTCTTAAATGATATACCATTTTCAGAGAGACAGGGCAGATGGTACTATTACAGTGCCATGGCAAATGATGGACTGGGCAATACAGCCACAGCCATAGAACATATCCAGAGGGCGGTGACCCTTGAGCCAAGCAATATGCAGTATAGACAGTTCCAGCAGCACCTTGAGTTTGGTGGTACATGGTACTCAGATATGGGCAGAAACTATGACAGACCATATTCAGGAATGGGAAGCATGTGCTTAAGTCTCCTGTGCCTGCAGGCGATGTGTGGACCATGCTGCTGTCTGTAAACTATAAAGCATATTTATTATTGTATTAAAATTCATAGTTTGTAGTGGCGTATTTGATACCAGTTTATATAACAAAGTATGCAAGAAAAGCTGCCAGTGGCAGCTTTTCTGTATAATCTACAATTTATATTCGTACCACTCATCATCAGTCTGTAAGAATCCTATAGACAAAAACATAGCCTGACTCTGCTTGTTAAAGGAATAGATATTAGCCTTGACAGAGGTCATACCCTTTTCTTTAGCAAGCAGTATCATGTCCAGAACACAGCGTCTGCCAATGTGCATATTCTGATAATCCTTACAAATCACAATAGCAATCTCAGCATTGTCCCGCAGAGAAACATCCCCCACCAGCACACCTTTAAACTCAATATAGAAACAGTCACCATGCGCACAAAGATAGTCATACATGTTATGTAATAGCTCAAGTGTGTAGGGTTCATCCCTGTTGTCAACCTGCTTGCAGATATCTAAATCCTGATACCATGGAAATGACACATCATCATTCCTGTAATATGGAATCAGAGAAATTTCATTGTCAATAAATCTCTTTGTCATAATAAATCTCCTCGTATTTATATTCCCTTTTGAGCTGTCGAACAGTATTTTTGTTTGAGAATGAAGTATTTTAAATGAAGTGTTATATATATGAACAATCAGAAATAAACACCTATAGGTATAATACCCTTAACTATAAAATGTTTAAACCCGTATCTTAAAATGCAGTATATTAAAATAAAAAAATATTTCAAAAATGGTGAATTAAAATAAAATATCAAAAAATATTTCAAAAATATTGAATTAAAATAAAATATCAAAAAAGTATTTCAAAAAGGTAAATAAAAAATAATAGTAAATTCAATATTAGACAAAAAAACAAAAAACCACAACTTAAAAAAATGTAAGCCCAGGTGTCAGAAGGTACTCAAAACAAAAATGGCATGTGGTGCAAATATATATACTGGTTTGTGACTGTGAAGAATATTAGATTTTCTTAATGTTCTGTAAGTTCCCTAGCAACACGGCAACAGGACGTTGCCGTGAGCGAGACCTGAGCCAAGGATGGCGAATGTCTCGCGTTTGCGTCAAGCATAGAACACCTAACTCAGAACATTTAGAAAATCTTATATTCGTAACCCGGAACAAACCAGTATATATATTTGCACCACATGCCTACGCAACCTACAAAGTACCTTCCGACACCGTCATATAAGTCATATAAGTAATATCATCCATATAAGCATGTTGTGAGGTCATTACTCCAAAGAGTCAGAAACCCCATCCCCATCCAAATCAAGTCCTCTAGCCCCAATATCCACAGTATTGAGCGTCCTCCTCTTAAGACGAGCCGCCTCAGACTGCTTCAAAAGATAAGCCTTAATATCCTTAGCATGCTTCACATGCACCAGAGTAAGCTCAGGATTAGTAATATCACCAGTGTAGCAGATAACAGTGCCCAGACCGAAGATTCTCTCCCAGAAAGAAGTAGTGAGCTTGACATCCTGTACCTTGTACATATAGCAGTCATCCTCAACAACATTCAGGAATCCTGTATCAACTGTTATAAGCTCAGGAGTGATACTATACTTTGTGAAAGTCCAAGGCAGACCAAAGAAGAGAACTCTCTTGCGCTCTTTAAAAATAATAGCCTCATCATCATCAATTATTCCATTTGTATTCTGTTTTTCAGCCATAATTAACTCCTTTATGTACTCATTAATTTTATTTATTAAATTCTACTATAAAAATAATAAAATGAAAAGAAAATTAGTCAATTCAAGTCTTGAATTTGACAAATTATTTATTATACTATTATAGAAATCTACAAATGTGTTTTTATAGGAGGCAAATTATGCGACATTTAATGAGTCCTTTGGACTTCAATGTGGACGAGCTTGACAAGCTTTTAAATCTGGCAAATGATATTGAAGCTCATCCTGAGAAATATGCTCATGCCTGTGAGGGAAAGAAGCTTGCAACCTGCTTTTATGAGCCTAGTACAAGAACAAGGTTAAGCTTTGAAGCCGCTATGTTAAATCTTGGGGGTTCTGTTTTAGGTTTTCACAGTGCTGATTCTTCATCGGCTTCAAAAGGAGAAAGTGTTTCAGATACAATTCGCATTATTTCCTGCTACGCAGATATATGTGCCATGCGTCATCCAAAGGAAGGGGCACCACTCGTAGCATCACAGAAATCTAAAATTCCAGTCATCAATGCTGGAGATGGCGGTCATCAGCACCCAACACAGACACTTACCGATCTTCTCACAATTCGTTCCCTTAAAGGAAGACTTAACAATTTAACAATTGGTCTTTGTGGCGATTTGAAATTCGGCA
This sequence comes from Bacteroidaceae bacterium, assembly GCA_963620375.1. GTDB lineage: Bacteria > Bacillota > Clostridia > Lachnospirales > Lachnospiraceae > Roseburia. The sequence continues at coordinate 2,598 of CAVFAM010000405.1, read as the reverse complement.
GGACTGTACATTCTCTGATTGAGGCTATGATTAGATATGACAATGTAAAGTTTGTCCTTATCTCGCCAGAGGAGTTAAGAATACCAGACTATGTCCGTGATGATGTCCTTACTGCAAACGGAATAGAGTTTAAAGAGGTTGAAAAGCTTGAGGATGCCATGTCAGAGCTGGATGTATTATATATGACAAGAGTCCAGAGAGAGCGTTTCTTTAACGAGGAAGACTATGTGAGATTAAAGGATTTCTATGTGCTCACCAAGGAAAAGATGGAGCTTGCCAAGGATGATATGCTGGTACTTCATCCCCTGCCAAGAGTTAATGAAATATCAGTTGAGGTAGATGATGACCCGAGAGCATGCTACTTTAAGCAGGCACAGTATGGTGTGTACGTCAGAATGGCGCTCATACTGACATTACTTGGATTAGCTTAATAGGAGGATAATATGTTAAATATCAGTGGAATACATGAGGGCTTTGTGCTTGACCATATCAAAGCAGGAGACAGCCTTAAAATATATCATGACTTAAATCTGGACAAGCTGGATTGTACAGTTGCCATTATTAAGAATGCAAAGAGCAACAAAATGGGCAAAAAGGACATCATCAAGGTGGAGTGCCCAATCGAAGCCCTTGACCTGGATATTCTGGGATTTATCGACCACAATATCACAGTAAATGTCATACAGGGTGACAAGATTGTGGCAAAGAAAGCCCTTTCACTTCCAAAGGAAGTAAAGAACGTCATAAAGTGCAAAAATCCAAGATGTATCACATCAATCGAGCAGGAGCTTGACCAGATATTCGTTCTCACAGATGAGGAGAAGGAAGTCTACAGATGTAAGTACTGCGAGGAAAAATACACTAAGCAGGTGTAAAAGTTCATAGACTATGGTATAATAATCGGATAGGTTTCGACCTATCCGATTATTTTAACAGCGGAGGATATAGATAGATTGTGGCAAAGTATGCAAATGTTATAGTGGATATTTCACACGAAAAATTGGATAAGACTTTTCAGTATGGGATTCCAGATGACATTGCTTCTGACATACAGGTGGGAGTGCAGGTGGATATCCCCTTTGGCAGCAGGACAATCAGTGGATATGTGGTGGAGACAACAGATATTCCAGAGTATGACGTGTCAAAGATAAAGCCACTGATAGGCGTTAAGGCTGGAAGTGTTGCCATGGAGTCAAGGCTTATCACCTTAGCGGGCTGGATAAAGAGAAACTATGGTTCCACTATGAATCAGGCTCTTAAGACAGTTATTCCCATCAAGAAAAAGACAAAAGAAATCAGAAAGAGAACAATACACCTGATACCTGAAGACAGTGAGGCAAGAGACAGGCTTGCCCTGTATGAAGCCAGGCACCAGACAGCAAGGGCGAGACTTTTAAGAGAGCTGATTACAGAGAGAGAGCTTGACTACTCTGTTGTCACATCAAAGCTTAATATATCTGCTTCTGTCATAAAGGCACTTTGCGAGCAGGGGATTATCACTGTCACAGATGAGAAAAGCTATAGAAATCCTGTGAAGCACCTTGAGAGTAAGGGCTACAATATAGTCCTGAATGACAATCAGCAGGCGGTTGTGAACCAGATTACAGGCGACATGGACAGGGCTTTGCATTATACATATCTCTTAAAGGGAGTGACAGGAAGTGGCAAGACAGAAGTATATATGGAGCTTATTGCACACACTATAAGTCAGGGCAGGCAGGCTATAGTTTTAATTCCAGAGATTGCACTCACCTACCAGACTGTAATGAGATTTTATAACAGGTTTGGTGACCGGGTGTCTATAATGAATTCCAGATTGTCCCAGGGTGAGAGATACGACCAGTTTGAGAGAGCCAAAGCCGGTGATATTGATATAATGATTGGCCCAAGGTCAGCCTTGTTCACACCATTTTCAAATCTTGGGCTTATTATAATAGATGAGGAGCATGAAAACTCCTATAAGAGTGAGGGGGTTCCCAGATACCATGCTAGGGAGACTGCTATAGAATATGCACGCATGTGCAATGCCAGTGTGGTTCTTGGTTCAGCAACCCCTTCAGTAGACAGCTACTACAATGCACAGATTGGCAGATACAGGCTTTTGGAGCTAAAGACCAGAGTTGAGGAGAAGCCGCTTCCGGAATGTGAGGTCATTGACCTGAGACAGGAGCTTAAAAATGGTAACCGTTCGATTTTAAGCTTAAGACTGCAGGAGCTTATGGAGGACAGACTTAAAAAGAAGCAGCAGACCATGCTTTTTATTAACCGGCGTGGTGTGGCAGGATTTATGTCGTGCAGAGCCTGCGGATATGTGGTAAAATGTCCACATTGTGATGTCTCTTTAAGCCAGCACAATAATGGCAGAATGGTCTGCCACTACTGCGGTTATGAGGAGCCTGTGCCACAGGTCTGCCCGAGCTGCGGTTCAAAGTATATAAGTGGCTTTAAGGCAGGCACCCAGAAGATTGAGCAGATTGTGCAGAGCAGATTTCCGCAGGCAAAAATCCTGCGCATGGATTTTGACACTACAAGGACAAAGGATTCTTATGAGAGAATCCTGCAGGCATTTGCAAATAATGAGGCAGACATACTTATAGG
>CAVFAM010000404.1:0-3988 GCA_963620375.1 Bacteroidaceae bacterium | reverse complement strand
TGCACTGTATCAAGTATCTGTCTCTGAAGCTCCATAAGCTCCTCTTCCTGCTCAGGGCTTATCTTATAGCGTATATCGGTTTTTCTGCCCAGCACGCCCAGTCCTGAACATGGCAAATCGCAAATCAGCACATCTGCTTTTTCTACAGATGCCTCATCATACTGGGTGGCATCCATAAGTACTGCCTGCATATTGTGAAGCTCATGCCTGTCGATGTTATCCCTGATTAAGTCCACCTTGTAGTCTGTCAGGTCTCTGGCTTCCACCATGCCTGTTCCATTAAGTTTTTCTGCCAGGTGGGTGCTCTTGCCCCCCGGAGCTGCGCAGACATCAATCACATAGTCATTCTCCTTTGGAGCTGCAAGCTCTGCAACCATCATGGAGCTGACATCCTGCACATAGAACAAGCCATCCTCAAAGCTCTGTAAGCTGTTTAAATAATCAAAGCCTGAAATATAAAAGGCATAGTCCAAATCCTTTACAGGCTCCACTGTGACGCCCTCTGCTTTAAGTCTCTCCTTAAGCTCCCCCGGCGTGCATTTTAAAGTATTTGTCCTGATTGACAATGGTTTTTCCCTGTCAAAGCCCTTAAGTATCTGCTCTGTCATTTCCATGCCATAGTCGTCAATCCACTGCTTCACAATCCACTGGGGCATAGAGTATTTTACCTCTAAAAATCTCACCATATCCTTTGGGTCAGGATATTTGACCTCAGATATATTTCTTGAGATATTTCTCAAAACTCCGTTTACAAAGCCTGACAGCTGGCCAAAGCCATGCCTCTTTACAAGCTTTACTGCCTCATTGCAGACAGCAGAATCAGGCACTGAGTCCATGTACTTTATCTGGTACACGCTCATTCTGATTATTGTCCTAATCATAGGCTTCATTTTTCTGACTTTGGTCTTTGAAAATGAGTCAATGATATAGTCAAGCTCAATCAGATGCTCCAAGGTGCCCTCTGTAAGCCTTGTCATAAAGGATCTCTCCTGCTTGCTCAAGTACTGGTATTTGTCTAATACATCCCTTAATACCAGATGGCTATACTGATTTTTTTCTATTATCTCAATGAGCATTTCCAAAACCAGCTCTCTTGTATTGACAGAATCAGTCACGGTCGTTTCTTCCTCCAAACAGTAAAATAATTCTCAGTAACTGAAGAATTGCAGATGCGGCTCCTGCTACATAGGTAAGTGCAGCCGCTGTCAAAACCTTCCTTGTCATGTTAAGTTCCTGGTCTCCAAGGATAGCCTGCTCCCTGAGCATAACCATGGCACGCCTTGAAGCATTGAACTCTACAGGAAGTGTCACAAGCTGGAAAAGTACAGCAAGTGAAAAAAGTATTATACCAGCCTCAATAAGTGTCATTGACATTCTGTTATTAAACAGGGCTCCTATGATTATAAGAGGCCATGCCAGTGAGGAACCTATATTGGCAACTGGCACAAGGGCACTTCTGAAGCTAAGTGGTGCATAGCCCTTTGCATGCTGGATGGCATGACCACACTCATGGGCTGCCACACCTACTGCCGCAACCGATGTGGAATTGCAGACTGTATCAGACAGGTTAAGTGTCTTGTTTGACGGATTGTAATTGTCTGTCAGATTGCCAGACACATGCTGTATCCTCACATCATATATTCCTGCCGCATTGAGTATTCTCTGTGCTGCCTGGGCACCAGTCATGCCAGACATGCTCCTGTATCTTGAATATTTATTAAATGTAGTTTTAACCTTTGCAGATGCTGCCATACAGATAAGCGCACCTATTACAACTAAAATATAAGTTGGATCCCAATAGATATATCCGTAACCCATAATCTGCCTCCTTAATATTTGCTATACTTTGTCATATGGTTCCATATATACAGCCTGCATAATTAAACAGACTGCATTATATAATCCGGCTATTTGCGGAAAAAGGTACCCTCTTCCACCTGATTGCCTCTCAGGAAAGCATCAACTTCCATTCGCTTTTTGCCTTCTAACTGCACCTCTTTGAGCGACAAGGCTCCCTGTCCGGTCTGTACACACATTGAGTCCTTTGTCACCCTGTAGATACAGCCTGGTTCGTAGTCATTCTCTCCTTCAAGCACTGCTGCCTTCCAGATTTTAAAGGTCTTTCCACCAAGATTGGTGTATGCGCTCGGCCATGGATTAAGTCCTCTTATAAGTCTTTCTATCTCAACTGCCGGTCTTGTCCAGTCTATTGAGCCAAGCTCCTTGCTTATCTTGCCGACATGGGTTGACTCCTCACTGTTTTGAGGTGTGTACTCAGCTGTGCCATCCTCTATCATCTTCATAGTCTCAACGCAAAGCTCAGCTCCTACTACAGCCAGCTTGTCAAAGAGGCTGCCGCCTGTCTCATCCTCAGAAAGCCTTACCTGACGCTTGGCAATCATATCACCAGTGTCAACGCCCTCATCCAGCCTCATTGTGGTAACACCAGTCACCTCATCGCCATTGATTACTGCCCACTGGATTGGGGCAGAGCCTCTGTATTTTGGCAGAAGCGATGCGTGTACATTCACACAGCCGTATTTTGGCATGTCTAAAATATCCTTTGAGAGAATCTGTCCGAATGCCACTACTATTATTATGTCCGGATTAAAGCCCCTGACATACTCCACATTTTCACTTTCCCTGATTTTTTTAGGCTGAAAGACAGGCAGATTGTGGGCAAGCGCACATTCCTTTACAGGCGAGCACTGCATGACATTGCCCCTGCCCTTGGGTTTGTCCGGCTGGGTTACAACAAGTGCCACCTCATGTCCTGCCTCTATAATTGCCTCAAGAGTACCCACTGCAAAATCAGGGGTTCCCATAAATACTACTCTCATGCTTAGTCCTCCTCGTATTTTACTTCATGGAGAGGTCCTTCCACTTTTTCTGTATACATATGTCCGTCAAGATGGTCAAGCTCATGGCAGATTGCTCTGGCGAGAAGCTCTTCACCCTCAATCTCATACTCTTCCATATCTTCGCCAAGGAAGCGTGCCTTAACATAGTTTGGTCTGGTGACACAGCCTGCTTTTCCCGGAAGGCTTAAGCAGCCCTCGTCTCCTGTCTGCTCTCCTGCTGTCTCGATAATGACAGGGTTAATCATTACGATTGGTCCCTCACCTATATCAATTACAACAAGTCTCTTTAAGATGCCTACCTGTGGCGCTGCCAGACCAACACCCATAGCGTCATACATAGTCTCAAGCATGTCATTTATGAGCTCCTTAATCTTAGGTGTCATCTCTGTTATCTCTCTGCATTTTTTCTCAAGTACAGGGTCTCCCTGTATTCTGATAGTTCTAAGTGCCATATTTCCTCCTTTAAAATCCGCTGGTCGGGTTAAAATCAAACTGTACCGACACATTTTTGTATGCTGGATTATCCTTTACATAGTTTTCTATTTTGTCTTTTATATTGACCAGAGCCTCATATTCCCTGGTCTTTATGTATATTACCTTGCGGTATATATCATTCACCTTAGCGACTGCCGCATCTGCCGGACCCACAAGCTGGGTCTTTTGTCCCTGCTCCTTTATAAAACTGTCACAGCATTTGAAAAGCTCCTCTGCTGCCCTGTCATTTGAATACTGGTCAGCTGACTGTATGTGGATAAGCAGAAGATTCCAGATTGGTGGATAATACAACATCTGTCTGTACTCTATCTCCTGATTATAAAACTCTTCATAGTCCTGCTTTTTTGCTGCCTGTATGGCGTAGTTTTCAGGGTCGTAGGTCTGAATGACTGCCTGCCCCGGCTCTTTTCCTCTGCCTGCCCTGCCCACTGCCTGGGTGAGAAGCTCAAAGGTGCGCTCCGCCGCATGAAAATCACTGATATGCAGGGACATGTCTGCCGCAAGCACTCCTACCAGTGTCACATTAGGGAAATCATGTCCCTTTACAATCATCTGGGTGCCTATAAGTATGTCTGCCTCATTGTTGGCAAATGCCTGCAGGATTTTCTCATAAGAGTCCTTTGTCCTAGTGG